>NZ_JBEPQV010000022.1:0-130461 GCF_040548035.1 Bradyrhizobium sp. LB8.2
GATCGAGCAACATCGTCGTCTCCAGGTTGGGTGGTATTGCAACCTCAGTCTGGCCTCAGACTTGGTCGCTATCCACTCCCCATGGAATCTTCGCTACGCTCGCAATGACGAAAAACTACTTCCTGCCGCCCCGCGTCAGCAGAAACACGCCCTGCTCGCCGAACAGATTCCACACCCACCACGGCATCCGCAGCCGCAGCGGGCGGCCGTAGAGGTCGAGCGCCTCGGCACGTTCCATCTTGACGTCGATCGCGTCGCAGAGCTCGACGAAATCCTTGATGGTGCAGAAATGAATGTTGGCGGTGTCATACCAGCTTGCGGGCAGATTTTCCGTGCGCGGCATGTGGCCTCCAATCAGGAGCTGGAGCCGCATCTTCCAGAAGCCGAAATTCGGGAACGACACGATGGCGCGGCGGCCGATGCGCAGGAGGTTCTCCAGCACGACCTTGGGCTGCCGCGTCGCCTGCAGCGTCTGCGACAGGATCACGTAGTCGAAAGCGTCGTCGGGATAATTGATGAGGTCGGTGTCGGCATCGCCCTGCACCACCGCGAGCCCCTTGGCGACGCAGCGGTTGACGCCCTCGCGCGACAGCTCGATGCCGCGGCCGTCGATGCCGCGGGTCTCGAGCAGCTGCAGCAGGTCACCCTCGCCGCAACCGACGTCGAGCACCTTCGAGCCCGGCTTGACCATCTCCGCGACCAGCAGATGGTCGGCGCGAAACTGACCGGATTGCCCGGTGGCAAGACCACCCAGCGGCAACGCTTCCTGTACAGACATGGCTATCCGTCCCTGAGGGTGAGTCCGCGGGCCTTGCCTGCCGATTGCAGGAAGGCGCGGGAGATATCAAGGAATTCGGGCACGTCGAGCAAGAAGGCGTCGTGGCCGCGATCGGTCTCGATCTCGGCGAACGACACCCGCGCGCTCGATGCGTTCAGCGCATGTACCAGCGCGCGCGATTCCGAGGTCGGGAACAGCCAGTCGCTGGTGAAGGAAACCACGCAGAAGCGGGTCTGGATTGCCGCGAACGCCTTCGCCAGCACGCCGCCATGGTCGCCGGCGATGTCGAAATAATCCATCGCCCGCGTCAGATAAAGATAGGAATTGGCGTCGAAGCGCTCGACGAAGGACGAGCCCTGGTAACGCAGATAGGACTCGACCTGGAAGTCGGCATCGAACGAGAAGGTCGGCAGTTCGCGGTCCTGCATGCGCCTGCCGAATTTGCGATGCAGCGCGGCGTCCGAGAGATAGGTGATGTGCGCCGCCATCCGCGCCACAGCGAGGCCGCGATGCGGATGGAGGCCGTGCTCGGCATAGCCGCCACTGTGCCAATCGGGATCGGCCATCACGGCCTGCCGGCCAAGCTCGTGGAACGCGATGTTCTGCGCCGAGTGCCGCGTCGAGCAGGCAATCGCCAGCGCGGAGAACACGCGACTCGGATACGCCGCGGTCCATTGCAGCACTTGCATGCCACCCATCGAGCCGCCGACCACCGCGAACAGCGTGTCGATGCCGAGCCGGTCAATCAGCATGGCCTGCGCGCGCACCATGTCGGGGATGGTGATGACAGGAAAATCGAGGCCCCAGACCTTCCCGGCCGCGGGATTGATCGAAGCCGGACCGGTCGAGCCCATGCAACCGCCGATCACGTTGGAGCAGATGATGAAGTAGTGTTGAGGATCGATCGGTCGGCCGGGGCCGACCAAGGTGTCCCACCAGCCGGGTTTGCCGGTGACGGGATGGACGTTGGCAACATGCTGGTCGCCGGTCAGCGCATGGCAGAGCAGAACAGCGTTGGAGCGATCGGCGTTGAGCACGCCATAGGTTTGATAGGCGATCTGGAACGGGCTGAGATCGACACCGCAATCGAGCCGCAGCGGCTGCTCCGTGCCGAACTGCGCGACCTGCGAGCTCGGATGATCCACCTCGTGCGACCGCTCGTCGGCAGTGATCGCGGGACTCGGAATTGACTGGACGCCAACCATCTGACCATCGACCTTGTTTGCGATCGTAGTGGTGACCGCATTGACATCAGGCCATAAAAAACCCGGCCTGAACGATAGGTTCGGCCGGGATCGAAAGGGTCCCCGGCCTGTTTAGCGAGTTTTTTAACGTGGCTGCAAGCCGGCCGGCTCAAATGACCACGGAACGCGTAAAAGCTACCGTCTTGGACGGTTTTCGTCAAGTCGCGGCCCGGATCAACCAAATTCGCCTGTCGCGCCATCGGTGGAACGGGTCCCATTTCCCTTTGCATTTCTCTTTGCTTTCGCGGCCCTGACTGCCTAATCAGGACAGATAGCAGCGGTGTCGGCTCGACTGATCCGCATTGGAACGCCCTCAACAACGCCTGTCAGACATGTCCCAACGTCCGCCCGCGCCACCATCTCTCCAGGAATTGCGCAAGGAGATCGACGCGATCGACGAGGGCATGCACCGTCTGTTGATGCAGCGCGGCGACATCATCGATCGCCTGATCCAGGTGAAGCAGACCCAGGAGGTCGGCTCGGCGTTCCGTCCGGCGCGCGAGGCTTCCATGATGCGTGACCTCGTCCAGCGTCATCGCGGCATCCTGCCGCTCGACACGGTCGAGAGCATCTGGCGCGTCATCATCGCGACCTTCACCTATGTCCAGGCGCCGTTCTCGGTGCACGCCGACATCTCCGCAAGCGAGCCGGCCATGCGCGATTCCGCGCGATTCCATTTCGGCTTCACCGTGCCTTACGTCGCGCATTTCAGCGCGCAGGCGGCGGTCGAGGCCGTCGCGAAGTCCAAGGGCGATCTGGCACTGGTCTCGGCGACCTCGAGCCGCACGCCATGGTGGCTGTCGCTGGAAGAAGCCGGTGCGCCAAAGATCATCGCGCGGCTGCCCTTCGTCGAGCGCGCGGACCATCCGGCGGCGTTGCCCGTGTTTGCGGTCTCGCGCGTCGCCGACAGCGCCCTGGTGACGGAGGTCGAGACCTTCAGCGTGCGCGTGTCGGGGTGGAACGCCGAGGTCGCGCGCGCCCTGTCGCCGCTCGCCGAGATCGTGGCCGTGCCCGATATCGCCTTCGACGGCGCCGCGCTGCTGGTCTCGATCACCGCGACGAGCAGCCTCGACAAAATCAAGACTGCCCTGATCGAAGCGGGGGCCTCGGTGCGCTCCACGGCCCTCGTCGGCAGCCACGCAACGCGCTATACGGTGCCCCCGACCGGGTCGAAATCGTAAGTCGCGAACCGCCTAAGCCACTCCGGAGTTGAAGATGTCCCGCCCCATGCCGAATCCCGGCATTCTCGATATTGCGCCCTACACACCCGGCAAGAGTCCGGTGGCGGAGCCGGGCCGCAAGGTGTTCAAGCTCTCGGCCAACGAGACGCCGTTCGGGCCCTCGCCGAAGGCGATCGAGGCGTTCAAGAACGTTGCGGATCATCTGGAAGACTATCCGGAAGGAACCTCGCGCGTGCTGCGCGAAGCGATCGGGCGCACCTTCGGGCTCGATCCCAATCGCATCATCTGCGGCGCCGGCTCGGACGAGATCCTCAATCTGCTCGCCCACACCTATCTCAGCCAAGGCGACGAGGCGATCTCCACCACGCACGGCTTTCTGGTCTACCCGATCGCGACCATGGCGGTCGGCGCCAGGAACGTCGTTGCAGCGGAGAAGAACCTCACCTCCGACGTCGACGCCATTCTCAAGGCCGTGACGCCGCGGACAAAACTGGTCTGGCTCGCCAACCCCAACAACCCGACCGGCACCTATCTCCCGTTCGACGAGGTCAAGCGCCTGCGCGCCGGCCTGCCCTCGCACGTGCTGCTGGTGCTGGACGCAGCCTATTGCGACTACGTCTCGCGCAATGATTACGAGATGGGGATCGAGCTCGTCGCCACCACCGAGAACACGGTCGTGACGCACACCTTCTCCAAGATCCATGGTCTTGCGGCGCTGCGCATCGGCTGGATGTTCGGCCCCGAGCACATCATCGACGCGGTCAACCGCATCCGCGGGCCCTTCAACGTGTCGACGCCGGCGATGTACGCTGCCGTTGCCGCGATCGAGGACACCGGTCACCAAGCCATGTCGAAGCAATTCACCGAGACCTGGCGCAACTGGCTGACCGAGGAGATCGGCAAGCTCGGGCTGAACGTGACGCCGAGCGTCGCCAATTTCGTGCTGATCCACTTCCCGACCGAGGGCAAGACCTCGGACGCGGCCGACGCCTTCCTCACCAAGCGCGGGCTGGTGCTGCGCGGGTTAAAGAACTACGGCCTGCCGCATTCGCTGCGCATGACCATCGGCACCGAGGAGGCCAATCGTCTCGTCGTCGAGGGCCTGCGCGACTTCATGGCCGGCAGATGAGCGCGACCCCGCACTTCCAGCGCGTCGCGCTGATCGGCTTCGGCCTGATCGGCGGCTCGATCGCCCGCGCTGCCAAGCTCCAGGGCCTGGCCGGCGAAATCGTCACCACCGCGCGCTCGGAGAAGACGCGCGCACGCGTGATGGAGCTCGGCATCGTCGACCAGGTCGTCGCGACCAATGCGGAGGCGGTGAAGGACGCCGATCTGGTCATCCTTTGCATTCCCGTCGGCGCCTGCGGGCCGGTGGCGCAGGAGATCGCCGCGCATCTCAAGCCCGGCGCGATCATCTCCGACGTCGGCTCGGTCAAGGGCGCTATTGTCAGGGACATGGCGCCGCATTTGCCGAAAGGCATCCATTTCGTGCCGGCGCATCCCGTCGCAGGCACCGAGCATTCGGGCCCCGATTCAGGCTTCGCCGAGCTCTTCATCAATCGCTGGTGCATCCTGACGCCGCCGGAAGGCGTTGATGCCGCTGCCACCGATCGCCTGCGCGCGTTCTGGACGGCGATGGGTGCCAAGGTCGAGGTCATGACGCCAGATCATCATGATCTCGTGCTTGCGATCACCAGCCATCTGCCGCATCTGATCGCCTACACCATCGTCGGCACCGCCGACGAGCTCCAGCAGGTGACGGAGTCCGAGGTCATCAAGTTCTCCGCCGGCGGCTTTCGCGATTTCACGCGCATCGCCGCGTCCGATCCGACGATGTGGCGCGACGTGTTCCTCGCCAACAAGGAAGCCGTGCTGGAGATGCTCGGCACCTTCACCGAGGACCTAGCCAAGCTGACGCGTGCAATCCGCCGCGGCGACGGCGAGGCGCTGTTCGACCATTTCACCCGCACCCGCGCCATCCGCCGCGGCATCGTCGAAATTGGCCAGGATTCGGCCGCGCCCGACTTCGGCCGGCCGCATGCGGCGCTGAAAAAGCCGTAGCCACGCTCTCACCTCCTTATTGCGAGGAGCGCAGCGCAATCCAGACTGTTTCCGAGGAGAAAGTTTGGATTGCTTCGCTTCGCTCGCAATGACGGAGGAATCAATACAGCGGCGGGATCTGGCCGACCTTGATCGGGCCGAGCAGCACAGCGCCGTCGACGAATTTCAGCGGGAAGCTGCGGGCCTTCTTGCCTTCCAGCGTGCTCTCGGTGCCAATCGAATTGATGCCGGCGGCAACGCCGGCATTGGCATTCTGCTTGATGACCTTGCCGAGCCCGGGAACGGCACGGTCGAGTGCACCGAACAGATTGTTGAGGTCCTGCGACTTCACGCCGGGGGCGACGCGATCGAGAGTGGCCTGCGGCACACCCTCCTCCAGCATCTTCTCGATGCCGAGCGCGGGGATCACGCGCTCGAGGCCCGTCACCGTCATCTGCAATTCACCGTCGAGTCGGCCATTGGCCGAGAGCCCGAGCGTGCCGGCCGCGACCGCGATCATCTCGCCCTGCTGGATCCGCGACTGCACGATCTCGATATGGCCGCCGGCGGCCTGGATCTCGCGGAAGCGCTGCGGCCACGGCTTTGGCGTGAGGTCGGACAGACCGGTGATCTTCGCCCGCGTGTCGGCCTCGAACGGCTCGGCGAGCAGCGGATGAACGCCCTGGATGCTGCCCTGCGCGATCTGAAACACGGTCTCGATCACGGGATGATCGGACGGCGATCCGTCCGCGAGGCGTCCATGCAGCTCGACCTGTTTTGCGCGCGCGAGCGGCACCTGCACCGTGCCGTCGAGCCGGTTGACGGTGGGATCGTCGAATACGACGGAGGCGCGCTCGGGCACGGCGGGCAGGCCGACCACGCTGCTGCGACCCTTGCTCCAGTTCACCACGAAAGTGCTTTGCGTGACGCCGTCGGTGAGCGTTGCCGGCGCAGAGAACTCGGCGATGATGCGCTTGGGATCGTAGACCTGGGCGACGACCAGGATGTTGTCGAGCTTCGCCGTGAACGGCGTCTTGCTGGCGTTCTGCGATACCAGAGCGACGCTGGCGCCGGAACATTGGACCTCGAAGCGGAACGGGAAGCCTGCGATCGAGCGCTTCGCGCAATCATAGATGCGGCCGGATTTGGCCTCCTGCGCGCGCCAGGCGTCGGCGGCGATTTCGGCCTGCGACGCGGCATAGAACCAGAAGCCGCTCCACGCGACGGCGAGGATCAGGAGGATAATGGGGGCAATGAAAAGGCCCCAACGGGAGCGCCGGCCTGCGGCAACGGTCATATCGGACATGCGGCGATCCCTTTGACCCCTGATTTTGTCAAATGTAAGCGAGGTACAGCTACAACGAAAGGCGGAGAATTCGCTTCGCTTGGGAGCGCGGTTCTGGTAGCCGTGCCCGAAATGTCGGAAATCACCCTTCCCTCCGTCACCGCAGCCAAAGGCGACCTCTGGGTGTTCGGCTACGGCTCGCTAATATGGCGGCCGGGCTTCGAATTCGAGGAACGCGTCCCGGCGCGGCTGGTCGGCGAGCATCGCGCGCTCTGCGTCTATTCCTTCGTGCACCGTGGTACGCCCGAAAAGCCGGGTCTGGTGCTTGGGCTCGACCGCGGCGGCGCCTGCCGCGGCATCGCCTTCCGTGTTGCCGAGAAGAGCCGCGTCGATGTGGTCGCCTATTTGCGCGCGCGCGAGCAGGTGACGTCGGTCTATCGCGAAGTCACGCGCTCGGTGTGGCTGGAGAACGACGCGCGGCAGCGCGTCTCCGCGCTCGCCTATGTCGTCGACCGCGGCCACGTGCAATATGCCGGTCGGCTGTCGCTCACCGACCAGCATCGCCACGTGCTCCAGGGCCACGGCCAGTCCGGCGCCAACCGCGACTACGTGACCGCGACGGTGAAAGCAATTGAGGCCGAAGGCTTTCGCGACACGCAGCTGCATCAGCTCGCGACCATGCTGCATGGTGATGCGCATTCCCCGCACGCGCCGGCTCCCACAGAAGATCGAGAGAGCCGCTAATTCTCCGACGGCGCATAGCTCGGCGAATTGCCCATCAACTGCTCCTGCTCCTTGCGGCCCGCTTCGACGAGGCGGCCGGTCGCGTCTTCGATCGCCGTTTGCACGCGGGAGAGAAACTCGTCCTTCCGCAGGCCCGGCGGCAGCGGATCGAGGAACTCCACCACCAGCGTGCCGGGATAGCGCATGAACGTGCGGCGCGGCCAGAACAGGCCGGAATTGAGCGCGATCGGCAGGCACTGCGCGCCGCAGGACGAATAGATCTGCGCAAAGCCGGTCTTGTAGTCCGGTGGCGCGCCCGGTGCGCGGCGCGTGCCTTCGGGAAAGATCACGAGCTGCCCGCCGCTGCGCACCGCCTCGCGCGCCCGCCGCGTCATGTCCAGCAGCGCCTTGACGCCGGCGTTGCGGTCGATCGCGATCATCCCGGTCTTGACCAGGAACTGGCCGAACACCGGGATCTGCATGAGCTGACGCTTGAGGATGAAGATCGGGCGATCGAAGAAGCCGGGCAAGACGAACGTCTCCCAGAACGACTGGTGTTTCGCGACGATCACCAATGGCCCCGTCGGGATCTTCTCGACGCCGCGGAATTCCACCTTGATGTTGCAGACCGCCCGCATCAGGAACAGCGTCGCCTTCGCCCACCATTGCGCGACCGTGAGCATGGCGCGCGGCGGCAATGCGAAGGTCGGCAGCGCCACGATCGCGAGGCACACCAGCACGGTGTAGAACAGCACGTTGAACACGAGCGATCGCAAGAAAATCAAGAACATCGAGGATCCAATCAATTGCCGATCAATTGGCCTGTGCGGTGGCGGGACGCTTCGGCTGCAGCCCGGGAGGCTGCTCCGACATCTCGGGCGAAAGGTCAATCCCGAAATCCTCCAGCCGCACCCTGAGCTCGGCCGCGATGTACTTGACATATTCGGACAGCAGCAGCCGCAAGGTGGACGCCGAGGTCCACCACGGCTCCTCGCGCCATTTTTCGCCGACCACCACGAACGGGACCAATGTAGTCTCCGGCATCGCATGCGAGAATTCCACCAGCGCGCGGGGCATGTGATAGTTCGAGGTGACCACGATCAGCGATTTGAAGCCGCGCCCCTCGGCCCAGCGCCGCGCTTCCGCGGCATTGCCGCGGGTCGAGACCGCGGTGCGGTCGAGATCGACGCAGCAACGCATGAAGGACTGGCTCTCCGGCAACGTTCGGGAGATGTCGCTCGCCGTCGAGGTCGGGTGCACGCCGGAGATCAGGAGCCTCCTGCCGTAGCCGGCAGCGAGCAGCTCCATCGCATCCGAGACCCGCGAGGAGCCGCCGGTCAGCACCACGATGCCGTCCGCCTTGCGGTCCGGCGCGATCTCGGCGCCGCGCAATTGCGACAGGAACGCGATGAAGCCCGCCGCCGCGCCGACGAAGGCGAGCGCAATCGTCGACATCACGGCCGCGCGCAGCCAACCGCGCGGCAGTTTCGGCGATCGATCGTCGGTCGGCGCGGTCATGCGATGTCGGTGGTCCCTTCCCCGGACGATTTTAGGACGTTTTGAGGCGAAGTGGAGTCCGGTTTATCGGCCTCAATCGACATCGTTCAGTGTCGCGAACAGTGTCTGGCGCGAGGCGACTGCGGTGATGGCGCCGATCAGCACGGCCTGCACCGCGAGCACGATGTAGCCCGACGGTCGTAGCGAGAAGGTGCCGAGCAGCGCGGCGAACTGATCGCCGACGGGGGTGCCGGAAAACCACCCTGCAATCGACTCGGAGAAACCGAACACCAGCATGGCGGCGCCGCCTCCGATGACGCCGCCCTCAAGGCCCAGCCTGAGGAAATGGCGCAGGAAGCGGTTGGCGATATAACGGTCGCCGGCACCGACGAAATGCAGCACCTCGACGATCGGACGGTTCGCCGCCATGGCGCCGCGGGTCGCGAACGACACCGAGATGATGGTGGCGATAATGACGAGCGCGAGGATGCCGAGGCCGGCGAGCACGGTGGCGTTGGTCATCGAGCGCATGCGCTCGATCCAGGCGCGGTGATCGTCGACGCTGGCGCTTGGCGCCACCTGGGTCACGCGGGCGCGCAAGGCGCCGAGATCGAGCGGCGTGCCGGGTTGCACGCGCGCGATGATCATGCGCGGCACCGGCAGATCGTCCAGCGACAGGCCGGTGCCGAGCCAGGGCTCGAGCAACTTGCCGCTCTCGTCCTTGGTGAACGGCTTGACCTCGACGATGCCGGCTTGCGCGCGCATGGCCTCGGTCACCGCCGCGGTGTCGCGTTCGAGATCGCGTCCCGTCTGCGGCCGGACCTGGATGGTGATTTCGCTCGCAACGTCCGACTGCCATTCGGCGGCGGAGGCGCTCACCAGCAGCACCGTGCCGGTCGTCATCGACGCCAGGAAGGTCATGATGGCGACGACGGCGACCAGCGCGCGGCCATGGATCGAGGCGCGCGGCACGATCGGCGACATGTTGCGCGCCTTGGCCGGCAGCTGCGGACGCTCCTGTCCGAGGTCGACCAGCACGCCGCGCTCGTCGGGCCTACTCATAGACGTGCAGCCGTCCCTGGTGCAGCACGAAGCGGCGCGCCTCGTACTGGTCCATCAGGGCGATATCGTGGGTGGCGATGATGACGGCGGTGCCCGATTTGTTGAGCTCGATGAACAGCCGCAGCAGGCGGCGGCCGAGCGTCGGATCGACGCTGCCGGTCGGCTCGTCTGCCAGCAGCAGCTGCGGCCGCGAGATCACGGCGCGCGCGATCGCCGCGCGCTGCTTCTCGCCGCCGGACAGGATCGGCGGCAGCGCGTCCATGCGCTCGCCAAGCCCGACCCATTTCAGGAGGTCGATGACCTCCTTGCGGTAGCTCGATTCGCTGCGGCCCATGACGCGGAACGGCAGCGCGACGTTCTCATATGTCGTCATGTGGTCGAGTAAGCGGAAATCCTGGAGCACGATGCCGATGCGCTTGCGCAGATCCGCGACCTCGTCCTTGCCGAGTTGCGAGATGTCGTGGCCGAACAGATTGACGAGGCCGCGCGTCGGTCGATGCGAGAGGAACAACAGGCGCAGCAGCGAGGTTTTGCCGGCGCCGGACGGGCCGGTGAGAAATTGAAAGGAATGCGCCGGGATATGGAAGCTGAGGTCGCGCAGGACCTCGGGCCCCAGGCCGTAACGCAGTCCGACATTTTCGAACCGAACCAAGTTCAGCTCCGTTCGAGTGAGGGCGCGGGCCACACGGCTGTGCTCCGCCACACGCGATCAACGGGTTTTGCGACCGTTATGGTTTCCGGTTCGTTAACGGTCGCCCTGTAGCATAATTGGCAGCATTCCTGTCCCTCGGTTCTCCGCGACCGTGTCATCGTCAAGTCCCGTCCATGCATCAAGGCTCGTCCATGCATATCGTCTGCCCTCATTGTACGACATCCTACGCCATCAAGCTTGCGAGCCTCGGGGTGAACGGACGGACGGTCCGCTGCTCCCGTTGCAAGGAGACCTGGGTTGCCCATGCCGAGGATGCCATCGAGGAGGCGTCCATCCCGGCAATGGCCGCGGCCAGCCAGGCCGACGACCAGTCCGATCTCGCCGAGCAGTGGAACTCCTATGCCCGGGACGACGGCGCCGCCGATGCGCCCGTTGTCGACAGCCCCTCGATCGCCAGTGACTGGCCGGACGAGGAGGCGAGGGACACCGAGGACGAATGGTCGGCGGCGGCCCGGTCCGCCGAGGAGGAAGTCGTCGGCGAACAGCACCAATCCTGGTTCCGCGGCCTGTTCGGCCGCCGGCGCGGCGCGCGGGTGAGCCGTCCGGTCGCCGTCACGGCGCCGCGAAAATCCCATTTCGGCCTGCCGACAGCCTGCGCCGCCATGGGCGCGCTGGTGCTGGCGCTGATGATCTGGCGCGGCGACATGGTGCGGCTGCTGCCGCAAACGGCCGCATTCTACAAGATGGTCGGCCTCGAAGTTAATCTGCGCGCGCTGGCCTTCAAGGACGTCAAGCTTTCCAGCGAGACCGTGGACGGTAAGCAAGTGCTGGTGATCGAGGGCGTGATCGTGGGCCAGGGCAAGAAGCCGCTCGACATTCCCCGGCTGCGCTTCGCGGTGCGCGACGCGCAGGGCGCGGAGATCTACGCCTGGAACACGGTTCTGGAGCAGACCGTGCTACAGCCCGGCGAGCGCGCCTTCTTCCGCTCGCGCCTGGCCTCGCCGCCGCCGGAGGGCCGCAATATCGACGTTCGCTTCTTCAACCGGCGCGACATCACCGGCGGCAGCGTATAATCGGTTTCGCAGCTCTCGCAGGAAAAGCTGGTCGCGAGGTTGGTCTCAAGGTTGGTCTCATGCCCAAAATCCTGATCGCCGACGACGAGGATTCGATGCGCCAACTGGTGGCGCGCGCCATCGCCATGGACGGCCATGAGATCGTCACCGCGCAGGACGGCGCCGAGGCGCTTGAAATCCTGACCCGCGCGGACGGCGCATTCGACCTGCTGCTCACCGACATCCAGATGCCGGTGATGGACGGCATCGCGTTGGCGCTTTCCGTCGCACGCGATTTCCCCGACCTGACCATTCTGCTGATGACCGGCTTTGCCGACCAGCGCGAACGCGCCTCGAACCTCAACGCGCTGGTGCATGACGTCGTGACCAAGCCGTTCTCGGTCGCCGACATCCGCACGGCGGTGGCAGATGCGCTGGCGGCGAAGAAAGCATAGCGGCGGGCAGGATTGTAGCCCGCATGAGCACAGCGACATGCGGGACCGGCGGCCCCGGATATCGCTGCGCTCATCCGGGCGACGAAAGCTGCGGCAGCCTCTAAAAATCCTTCAGCAGCCGCTCGATATAGTCGAGCTCGATCTGCGGGCGCGAGCTATCCCCCAAGCGGCGGCGGAGCTCTTCGAGGATGCGGCGGACGCGCTGGGCGTCGATCTCGCCGGGGATCTTGACCGTGTAGTCGTCGCTTAGATCTCGGCCGTGAAGGGGGCGGCCGAGCGGATCGGTCTGATTGCCGCCGCTCTGCTGACGGCCGGCACGATTGCCGGGACCGTCGCCCTGCCCGTCGCCATCGCCGTGCTGCATCGCCTCGGCCATCTTCTGCGCGCCCTTGCGCAAGGCGTCGAGAGCTTTCCCTTGCGCGTCCACGGCGCCGTCGGAATTGCCCTCGCCAAGCTGCGAGCCGGCATCGCCCATGGCCCCGTCGGCAGCGTCCAGACTGCCGTCGTCATCGCCCTGGTCGCCGTCCTGATCGCCATCCTGGCCCGGCTGTCCCTGCTCACCTTGCTGGCCCTTCTGGCCTTTCTGATTCTGACCCTTTTGCCCCTTCTGCGTGAGGCCGCGCTTGGCGAGCTCGTCCTGCAGCTTCTTCAGGCGGTCGCGCAGCGACTGCTGATCCTGCTGGAGGTCCGACATCGACTGGTCGCCCTGCTGCTTGCCGCGCGAGCGCTCACGCCGGGAGTCCTGGCCCTGCTTGAAAGTCTTGTCGCGCAATTGCTGCTGCTTGCGGATCATGTCGCTGAGCTCGTTGAGCGCCTGCTCCATGTCGCTGTCGCCGGACTGTCCGGGCTGCGCCATCTGGAGATTTTCCATGATCTGCGCGAGCTGCTCGAGCATGCGCTGGGCCGCCTCGCGATTGCCTTCGCGCGCCGCCTTCTCGATCTGCTTCAGGAGCTCGTCCAGGTCGCGTTGCGTGATGACGGAACGATCGCGATTGGAGGATTGGCTTTTTTCCGTCGCGCGCTTGTAGTCCTCGAGCTTCTGAATCGCATCGGATTGGTTGTTCAGGCTGCGTCCGGACTCCTTTTGCCTGAGGCTGTCGCCGGACTCCTGCATCGCCTTTTCCGCGCTGTCGAGCAGCGCGTCGGGATCCTGATCCTGCTGGGCCGAGACCGCAGCGGGGAAGCCTCCCAGGAGGAGGGCGAGACAGGCGATCGACATCGCCTTCAAGGCTGGCACGCGCGCTAGCTTCCGCATTTCCGGTCCCGCGTAAACTGATTGGCCCCGTCCTCGCCCCCCTTCGCCCGGCTGCCCGCCGACTTCCGATAGGCCTGCAGCTGCTGGCGCAAGACGTCCTGCTGCTGCGCCAGCTCTTCGAGCTGCTCGGGCGTGGCATGCTGGGTCTTTTGTCGCAGCTCGACCGACTTGTCGAGAATGAGCTGAACCTCTGCGGGGAACGGCTGCCGGGGTCCAAGCGGATTCTGCTCGGCGCGCCGCGCGAGATCGCGCACCTTGCCGGCCATCGCCTCGCGCAGCTTTTGCGTCAGCGCTTTGATCTCCTCCTCACTGGCGCCGCGTTCCAGCGCCCGCTTGAGCGCATCCTGCGCCGAGCGCAGCGCGGCGTTGACGCTGCCGGCGGCACCGTCGTCCTCTATGGTGACCGCAAACGCCCACATGCTTCCCACCACCTCGCGCAGCGCGTCGTCGGTGCGGGCGGCTTCCACCTGGAGCGCCAGGCTGCGCAGGCCGAGATAGCAGCCTGCATCCGGCGTGAACAATTCGGGCGCGATCATCAGCGCGTCGAGCGCGGCATAGACATCCGAGTTCTTGTTGGCGTCGAGCGCGAGGATGCGGCGCTGCTCGATCAGCGCGCGCGCCAGCGAGTTGGTGAACAGCCGCTCGGGCAGGCGCATGTTGAAGGGTTCGCTTTTGGCCTCGTTGCCGGCCTCGTCCTTGGCGGTGAGGGTCAGCGTGACGTCGGCGCCGGCATAGGGGTCCTCGCTGAGGTCCTTCACCGTCTGGCCGACGCCGTTGCGGGTGCGCGCATTCGGCAATACGAGCGGGAATTGCGGCGGCTGGAATAGCGGCCGCGCGGCGACCTTGGTGTCGGCATCCCTGCTACCGTCTTTGGCTTCGGCGGGCCGCAGGCCGATTTGCGCGGCGGCGCCGGTGACGCCGTAATCGTCCTCGATCTTGTAGGAGAGCTGGAGCCCACCGCGGGCCTGACGCTCGGGATCCTTCGCAAGGGCGATCGTCGGCGCGCGGTCCGGCGTTGCCGCAAACGCCCATTGCGGCTGGCCGGAGGGCGCGCGGACATGCGCGGTGCCGTCACCGGTGATGGCAAAATGCTTCTCGTTGGTGCCTTTGGGCGTGGCTTCAGCGGGGGCGACCTCCTTGAGGCCGCCGGAGATCACGACATCGAGGCTGCCGCCGGAGGAGCGCACGATCAGGGTCGAGCCGGCGGGAACGGCAAGCGGGCCGCTGGCGGGCAGCGCCGCGGCCTCCTTGTTGGCGGCCGACAGGATGACCGGCGGCTTGCCGGTGTAGAGCGGCGGCGTGACCCAGGCGTCAACGCGAACGTTGGTCGGCGCCAGCACGCCGTTCCAGTCGAAGGCTGCGCCCAGCCGCATCGCACGCTCGTCGCCGGCGGCGAAGAAGGTCGCTACCAACATCACCATGACCAGCGCGCGGAGCGCCCAGGGATCATGCAGAGCGAGCCGCGGGTTCGGCAGACCGGCGCGGATGCGCTTGATCGAAGCCAGCGTGCGCTCGCGCTGTGCCTGCCACAACGCCTGCGCAACCGGATCCCGCGAGCTCAACGTGTCCGTGAGCGTGGTGGCCGGCCGATGACGGATGCCGGAGCCGCGGTCGAGCCGGGCAAGCGCCTCCTCGCGGCTCGGCCAGCGGAAGCGACGCACCGGGAACAGGACGGCAATCGCCATTCCGGCGAAAACGACGAGACCGATAGCGCGGGCAACGAACGGCAGCACCAGCCAGAGGCCGGCCCAGGACACCACCAGGAACAGGCCGACGACGGTGAGAAGCCGTGCCAGATTCGGCCAGCCACGCTCCCACGCGATGGCATAAGTGGCCCGCTTCAGGGCCTGCGCCAGCTTCAGCCGCGACAGAGCGTCGCCATCGCGGATCGGGTCTGACGGCTCGGGGATGACGCCGTTCAATCAACTCTCCAGGTTGCCCGGTAGAGAAGCTACCACAACGGCAGCACCGAGGCATCCGTTCCTGTGCGGGAGACACCCCTTTTCCCGCATAACACGAGGACGTGACTGCCCCGCCGCAACCCCCTAATTTCCGCGCCGCCATCCAAGGAAACCGAAGGAAACGCCATGGACAAGAAGATGCACGACAAGGGCCTGGAAGTCCGCAAAGCGGTGCTGGGCGAGGCCTATGTCAACAACGCCCTGAAGAGCGTCGATGATTTCAACCGTCCGTTCCAGGAGATGCTCAACGAATATTGCTGGGGCACGGTGTGGGGCCGCGAGGAGCTGCCGCGCAAGACCCGCAGCATGCTCAACATCGCGATGATCGCGATCCTCAACCGCCAGCACGAATTCCGCGCGCATCTGAAGGGCGCACTGACCAACGGCGTCAGCCGGGACGAGATCCGCGAGATTCTGATGCAGGTCGCAATCTATGGCGGCATGCCGGCGGCGGTCGACAGTTTTCGCATCGCGCGCGAGGTGTTCGCGGAGATCGACGGGAAGGCGTGAGCTAGACTAAACCGCTCTCAACTCTATTGCTCCGTCGTTGCGAGCGAAGCGAAGCTTCGTCGCTTCGCTCCTCGCAATGACGACGGGAAGGAAAACACCATGGACATCGGATTCATCGGCCTCGGAAACATGGGTTTCCCGATGGCGCGGCGGCTGATCGAGGCGGGACACAAGCTGATCGTGTTCGACACGCGCCAAGAGGTCCTCGACAAGCTGGTGGCGCGCGGCGCCAGCGCTGCGACATCACCGAAAGACGTGGCCGACCAGGTCGAGACAGTCATGGCCAGCCTGCCCTCGCTGCAGGCTTCGCTCGCGGTTGCGACGGGGCCGAACGGCGTGATCGAGGGAAGCCGCGCAAAACGCTTCATCGATCTCTCCACCGTCGGCTCGCAGATGGCGGCGAAGATTCACGGCCTGCTCGCCAAGCATGACATCGTGCAGATCGACTGCCCTGTCTCCGGCGGCGTCGGTGGTGCCGAGAAGGGCACGCTGGCGGTGATGGTCTCTGGGCCGAAAGCAGACTTCGAACTGCTCAAGCCCGCGCTCGACGTCATCGGGAAGGTGTTCTTCATCGGCGAGAAGCCAGGCGCGGCGCAGACCATGAAGCTCGCCAACAACTTCCTATCGGCAACCGCGATGGTGGCGACGTCGGAAGCCGTCGTGATGGGCGTGAAAGCCGGGCTCGATCCCGCCGTGATGATCGACGTCATCAATGCCGGGTCCGGCATGAACACCGCGAGCCGCGACAAATTTCCGCGCGCGGTGCTGCCGCGAACGTTCGACTTCGGTTTCGCCACCGGACTGATGGTGAAGGACGTGCGGCTGGCACTGGAGGAGATGAAGCAGCTCGGCCTGTCGATGGAGGTCGCGGATGCGGTCGGCCGGTTGTGGGAGACCGTGATCAGCGCCGAAGGCGCCGAGTCCGATTTCACCGCGGCGATCAAGCCGATCGAGAAGAAGGCCGGTGTTGTGGTTGGCGGGACAATCGCCCGCAGCTAGGACCGGCGCAAGCGCAGCGCTGGTGACTGGCACTGCGCTGCGCTGCTTGGCTCGGTCGATCGAGCGTGGAAGGAAGCCTATGTGTGGGCCGGGCACGGCGTGCGCCTGCGGCCGGGTTCGATGTCTTGACGAAGATGCGGCTCAAGCCTTGGCGAGGTAGGGAATCGTGCCGGCCAGATCGGTGTCGTCGATCAGCTGGAAGCGGCTCTCGCTGCCGCCCCGGCGCGCCGCGGCGAAGCGGCCATAGGCCGGATCGGTCACGAAGGATTCCGCTGCCTTCGCCGTTGGAAACGACATGATCGCGATCAGGGAGGTGTCGAGGGGAGCGCCTTCGAGGGTTTTCACGTTGCCGCTGCGGGAAAGATATTTGCCGCCGTGCTTGTGCACCAGTTCGTGGACGGACGCCGCGTAATCCGGCACCCACTTTCCGTCAGTCACTTTAATGTCCGCGATCAGATACGCTGTCATGTCGTGTCTCCTGGCTCGAGTTCAGCTCCGCCTTGATAGGGGCGGGCATGACTTGGGTGCCAGAACACGGCGGCGGCTCGCCAGTACGGGAACTGTAGCGGGCCGATATAAATACTGAATCGAGCCGCCCTGCATCAGCTCGCCAGCTTGCGTTCCTTGGCGAACGGGCTGAGGCCCAGCCAGCTTTGCATGGCTGCGGCAAGCTGCCGTTCGCCAGTAAGCAGCATCCGCCGGCTGGCGATGGCCGCGCGCACGGTATCGAGCCCCATCCAGATCGCCGTCATGGTGCGCAGATCAACCGACACGTAAAGATCGACGTCGAAACCGGGATCAATCGAGCAGAGGTCGACGCTGTCGTCGGGATCGACAATCAGCCACCACAATCGCTGCGTTGAGGGCAATTCCGGATAGGCGAACTGCAGCACGCTGCGGCGGCTCGGCATCGGAGTCGTGTTCAGATTCCGCCGCATGTCCCACATCAGCAGCTGGACATCGAGATGCTGAAGCGACAGATCCGATTCGATGCGGCGCTGCCCCCAGATGCCGAACGCCTCGACGATGGGACCGAGTTCGCGTCCGGCGGCGGTCAGCTGATACTCGATCACGCCGCGCTCGGAAGCCGACGGCTGGCGGATGACGATGCCTGCGGCTTCGAGCTCCTTCAGGCGCTGCGAAAGCAGCGCAGGCGACATGCGCGGAACGCCGCGGCGCAACTCGTTGAACCGGGTCGAGCCGGCGACGAGCTCACGTAGCAGCACGACGGTCCAGCGCGTGCATAATATCTCGGCCGCCATCGCGACCGGACAGAACTGCCTGTAGCTGCCGATAGTCATGCGGGCCTCCGTGACAAGCGAGAGCGGAACCTTAGGGCCGATGCGCGCGGCTTCCTAGTTCAGATTCTGTATTGCGCTCGGTTCATTTGCTGAACTGGCCGCGGACGGCGGGCATCGTCTATCCGACCGGCATTGCAAGCCAGACCGGCCGCCGTCGCGTTCCATCAGACAACGGAGATTGATATGAAGAAGCACGTTTCAGCGGCGTTCAGACCCCTTGCCTCGCTAAACAAGGCGGCGATTTGCGTGATCGGCCTCGGCGCCGGCGTGATGCCGGCTTCCGCAGCCAACCTGACGCGCAGCATTGAGGTCAGCGGCGCAGCGGCCGAGGTGTGGTCTGTCATCGGTCCATTCTGCGCGATCAAGGACTGGCTGCCGCCGGTCGGCATGTGCATCGAGGACGGCAAATCGCCGCCGACCCGAACGCTCGTGACCAAGGACGGAAAGGCCGCGTTCGTCGAGGCGCAGACCGGGCGCGACGACAGAAGCTACAGCTATTCCTACGCGTTCCTAACCAGCCCGTTGCCGGTGAGCCAGTACAAGTCGACCATCAAAGTCACCGCGAGGGGCGAGGCGGTATCGGTGGTGACCTGGACCGGAATCTATACCCCCGTTCCCGGCAAGGAGAAGGACGCGATCGACGCTTTGAGCGGCGTCTACGATTCCGGCCTCGCCTCGATCAGGGACAAGTTCAAGAAGTAGGCCGGACGCCTAGCCGGCTGGATGAGCGCGGACGGTGTCCGCGCTCATCGGGCGCAAGGCGCCGACGTGATGCTCACAGCCACGGCGCCGGCGTATCCATCGCGATCAGCTGCTCGACCTCGATGCGCGGACGCACGACCGCGTATTGGTCGCCCTTCACCAGCACCTCGGGCACCAGCGGCCGCGTGTTGTAGGTGCCGGCCTGCACCGCGCCGTAGGCGCCTGCGGTCATGATGGCGAGCAGATCGCCAGCCTTCGGCGTCGGCAAAGTGCGATCGAGGGCGATGTAGTCGCCGGTCTCACAGACCGGGCCGACGACGTCAGCCGCGATCGTGGCCGCGCCCTTCGCCGGCTGTGTCACCGGCAAAATATCGTGATGGGCTTCGTACAGCGTCGGGCGGATCAAATCGTTCATGGCGGCGTCGATGATGACGAAGTTCTTGCCGTCACCGTGCTTCACATAAATGACCTTGGCGACGAGGATGCCGGCATTGCCGACGATCATCCGGCCCGGCTCGAACATCAGCGTGCAGCCGAGATTGTGGCTGACGCGCTTGACCATGGCGGCATAGGCGTCGGGCGCCGGCGGCGCCTCGCGGTCCATGTAATAGGGAATGCCGAGACCGCCGCCGAAATCGACATGCGAGATGTTGTGGCCGTCTGCGCGCAGCGTCTGCACGAATTCGGAGAGGATGCGGAACGCGATCTCCATCTTGGAGAGGTCGGTGATCTGGCTGCCGATATGCACGTCGGTGCCTGTGACCTCGATGCCAGGCAGCTTCGCGGCGCGCGCATAGACCTCGCGGGCATAGGCGATGGGGATGCCGAACTTGTTCTCGGACTTGCCGGTCGAAATCTTTGCGTGCGTGCCGGCATCGACATCAGGATTGACGCGGATCGAGATGCGCGCGGTCTTGCCCGCCTCGGTCGCGAGCCGCGACAGCAGCTCGAGCTCGGGCTCGGATTCGACGTTGAGGCAGAGGATGTCGGCGGCCAGCGCCGCTCGCAGCTCGTCTTCCGTCTTGCCGACGCCGGAGAACAGGATCTTGCTTGCCGGGATGCCGGCGGCCAGCGCGCGCTTCAATTCGCCGCCGGAGACCACGTCCGCGCCGGCCCCCAGCTTGGCCAGCGTGCGCAGCACCGACTGGTTGGAGTTCGCCTTCATGGCGTAGCAGACCAGCACCTTCTCGCCGGCGAAGGCGTCGGTGAAAACGCGATAGTGTCGCTCAAGCGTTGCGGTCGAATAGCAATAGAACGGCGTGCCGACGGTTGCAGCCAGCTCGGACAGGTTAACCGCCTCGGCGTGCAACACGCCGTTGCGATAGTCGAAATGGTTCATGGCGTTGGCTCGGTTGCTCCAGCCTATCGGCTGGGTCTTTCGTCCAGGAGCGGGTCGAGGATGAACGGTCTCTTTTTGCCCTTGGTCGCCGCCGGCGCGGCGTCCGCGCCGTAGGTGGGATTGAACACGCTCGGCGTCTTCTGGGCTTCGGTCTCGGTGTCGGTCGGCGGCGCGACGTTGGCCGTGGACGCGCTGGAGGCGGTCGGCGGCAGATCCAGCGGGCCCTTGCGGCCACAGCCGGCAAGCGCGAGCGCCGTCAGGCTCAAGACAATGATGGCCCACCCCGAGCCGGCCGGGCGAAACTTTGACGTCACGACGAAATCCCCACTATGCGGCGCACCATACAGAGATTGGCGCGCTCTGGCGAGAGCCGGATGACCATGAAACATAAGCGAAATTTTGCCCCTCAGCCCAATTTTCGCTCTTTTTCCAACCGCTTCAGCCAGGCCTTGGCCTGCGATGCCACGTTCTTCGGCGCGGTGCCGCCAAAGCTGGTCCGGCTCTTCACCGACGATTCGACCGAGAGCACGCCGAGCACGTCTTTCGTGATGTCAGGTTCGATCGCCTGCATCTCCCTCAGCGGCAGTTCGTGCAGCGCCACGCCGCCCTCGGCGGCTTTCGCGACGATGCGGCCGGTGACGTGGTGGGCCTCGCGGAACGGCATCTTCAGCGTCCGCACCAGCCAGTCGGCAAGGTCGGTCGCGGTGGCGTAGCCTTCGCCTGCAGCAAGCTTCATCTTCGCTTCATCGGGGACGATATCGCGGACCATGCCGGTCATGGCGCGGATCGCGAGCGACAGCGCGGCGAAGCCTTCCATGGCGCCTTGCTTGTCCTCCTGCATGTCCTTTTGATAGGCGAGCGGCAGACCCTTCATCACGATCAGCAGGCCGTTGAGCGCGCCGATGACGCGGCCGGTCTTGGCGCGCACCAGCTCGGCGGCGTCAGGATTCCGCTTCTGCGGCATGATCGAAGATCCGGTGGTGAACTTGTCGCTGAGGCGGATCATGCCCACCAGCGGCGAGGTCCAGATCACGATCTCCTCGGCAAAGCGCGACATGTGCACGGCGCAGATCGAGGCCGCCGACAGCGTCTCCAGCACGAAGTCGCGATCGGAAACCGCATCGAGCGAATTCGCCATCGGACGATCAAAACCGAGCGCCTTCGCCGTGGCGTGCCGATCGATCGGGAATGAGGTGCCGGCGAGCGCGGCAGCTCCGAGCGGAGATTCGTTGAGCCGCTTGCGCGCATCCTGGAAACGGCCGCGATCGCGCGCGGCCATCTCGACATAAGCGAGCAGATGATGACCGAAGGTCACGGGCTGCGCGGTCTGCAGATGAGTGAAGCCGGGCATGACCGTTCCGGCATGCTCCAGCGCGCGCTCCACCAGCGCCTGTTGGAACGCGGCGAGCGCGGCGTCGGTCGCATCGAGAACATCGCGGACATAGAGACGGAAATCGGTCGCGACCTGATCGTTGCGCGAGCGCGCGGTGTGGAGACGGCCGGCGGCCGGGCCAATCAGCTCGGACAGGCGGCTCTCGACATTCATGTGAATGTCCTCGAGCGCACGCTTGAATTCGAAGCTGCCCTTGCCGATCTCTGACAAAATCGTGTCTAGACCCTTGCCGATATTTTTCGCATCAGAGGCCGTGATGATGCCCTGTGCGGCAAGCATCGCGGCGTGGGCCTTGGACGCGGCAATGTCTTGGGCAAAGAGGTGACGATCGACGTCGATGGAAACGTTGATCTCTTCCATGATCTCATCGGGACGTTCCGAGAACCGGCCGCCCCACATCTTGTTGCTCATGATCGCCTGCTCACGCCTTGCCTGTCGCCGCCGCACGTTTGCTGACTGCTGCCAGCCGTATTAAGAGGCCTCTGATAGCCATATCTGCGACCGGATGACAAACGATATGCTCGACCCCAACGACATGCTCGACCCAAGGAAAGCGCGGTTAGCCACGCGCCGGATCCCCGTCGTCATCGCCACCGTGGTGGTCGGGGGCCTGGCAGGCTTTGCTGCGCTGTACGGGCTGGGCCTGAGCCGGGCTCCATCCGGCGATCCGGCCTGTCGGGCGGCCGTGGCGACGGCCTCGCGGATCGCCCCCCTCGCCCATGGCGAGCTGGCGGCCCTGACCATGGCGAGCGCGCCGTTGAAACTGCCGGACCTCGCCTTCGAAGACGCCGACGGCAAGCCGAAGAAGCTGTCCGACTTCCGCGGCAAGACGCTTCTGGTAAATCTCTGGGCCACCTGGTGTGTGCCCTGCCGCAAGGAGATGCCGGCGCTGGACGAGCTTCAGGGCAAGCTTTCGGGCCCCAATTTCGAGGTGGTGGCGATCAATATCGACACCCGCGACTCCGAGAAGCCCAAGACCTTCCTGAAGGAGGCCAGCCTGACCCGGCTCGGCTATTTCAACGATCAGAAAGCCAAGGTTTTTCAGGATCTTAAGGCGATAGGCCGGGCGCTGGGCATGCCAACCTCGGTGTTGGTCGACCCGCAAGGTTGCGAGATCGCGACGATCGCGGGACCGGCGGAATGGGCAAGCGAAGACGCGCTCAAGCTGATCCGGGCTGCGACAGGCAAAGCCGCCGCGGCGTTCTAGGCGGAAATATTGAGATTGCCGCCGACGCCGGCACCGACATTGGCGAGCGAAGGTTGTCCGGCGCCGAGCAGCGTCAGGACGGTGGATTTCTCCGCATCCGCGCTCTGCTTCATCAGCGTCGCCGAGATATTCGACTGCAGCGCGCCTTGCTGAGCGGCCAGCATGCTGCTGACCATCGCCATCATGTCCATTACGCGAACCCTCGTACTGGGCGTAACCTAGAGGCGAGCGGTTAACGCGACATGAATTGTCACGAAGCGGATGCACGCAGGATGGGTGGTGCCTGTGTCCCGGGCGCGGCGCGACGCAGAGCCGGGATCCATGCTTCAGCTTGCACGCGGCCTCTGGGCTCCCGGCCTGCAGCGCTTCGCGCTGCGTCCGGGGCACAAGACCCCTCTACCTTGTCGGAACCGGCTTGGCGCCGCGGTAGTCGTAGAAGCCGCGCTGGGTCTTGCGGCCGAGCCAGCCCGCCTCGACGTATTTCACCAGCAGCGGGCACGGACGATATTTGGAGTCGGCGAGACCCTCGTGCAGCACCTGCATGATGGACAGACAGGTATCGAGGCCGATGAAATCGGCGAGCTCCAGCGGGCCCATCGGATGATGCGCCCCGAGCTTCATCGCCGCGTCGATCGCCTCGACGTTACCCACGCCTTCGTACAGCGTGTAAATCGCCTCGTTGATCATCGGCAGCAGGATGCGGTTGACGATGAAGGCCGGGAAATCCTCGGAGACCGCGACCTGCTTGCCGAGCTTGGCGACGAATTCCTTGGACGCCTCGAAGGTGTGGTCGTCGGTGGCGATGCCGCGGATCAGCTCCACCAGCTCCATCAGCGGCACCGGATTCATGAAGTGAATGCCGATGAAGCGCTCGGGCCGGTCGGTGGCGGCGGCAAGCCGCGTGATCGAGATCGAGGAGGTATCGGAGGCGACGATCGCCTCCGGCTTCAACACCGCACAGAGCTCGTGGAAAATCTTGCGCTTGACCTCTTCCTTCTCGACCGCGGTCTCGATCACGAGATCGCAGTCCGCGAGATCGTCCAGCTTCTCGCCAGCCACGATGCGCGCCATCGCCGTGGCTTTGTCGTCCTCGCTGACGGCCTTCTTGGAGACCTGGCGCGCCAAATTGCCGTTGATCGTGGCCATGCCTGACTTGAGGCGGTCGGCCGAAATGTCGTTGAGCACGACGTCGAAGCCGGCCAGCGCAGCGACATGCGCGATGCCACTGCCCATCTGCCCAGCGCCGATCACGCCGACCTTCTTGATTACTGCCGCCATAATATCATCCACCGGAACGGCGCGCTGCTAACCGCGCCTGCCTATCCCCTGAGCCGGGAAGTCTGATTTAATCAGAAACTCGATTAGATCAGAATCCTGCCTCGAAACCTAGATTGGATCGCTTCGAAGGCGTGCCCCACGCCAAAGAAAACGCCATAAAAAGCAACACCGGCCGGAGTTTATACCTCCGGCCGGTGTTTTTACGCGTTTTACTTGCCGAGCTTGCCGAGTTCGGCCGTCAGCTCCGGAACCGCCTGGTAGAGGTCAGCGACCAGGCCGTAATCGGCAACCTGGAAGATTGGCGCGTCCTCGTCCTTGTTGATCGCGACGATCACCTTGGAGTCTTTCATGCCGGCCAGATGCTGGATCGCGCCTGAAATGCCGATCGCGACATAGAGCTCGGGGGCCACGACCTTGCCGGTCTGGCCGACCTGCCAGTCGTTGGGCGCATAGCCGGCATCCACCGCCGCCCGCGAAGCGCCGACGCCGGCGCCGAGCTTGTCGGCGAGCGGCTCGATGTACTTTGCGAAGTTCTCACGGCTCTGCATGGCACGACCACCGGAAACGATGATCTTGGCCGAGGTCAGCTCCGGACGGTCGCTCTTGGCGACTTCCTCGCCGACGAAGGACGACAGGCCCGGATCGGCGGCCGCTGCGACGCTTTCGACCGACGCGCTGCCGCCTTCACCCGCCGCAGCGAAGGTGGAGGTGCGCACCGTGATGACCTTCTTGGCGTCCTTCGACTTCACCGTCTGGATGGCGTTGCCGGCATAGATCGGGCGCTCATAGGTGTCGGGGGCGACCACCTTGGTGATCTCCGAGACCTGCATGACGTCGAGCAGCGCGGCGACGCGCGGCATCACGTTCTTGAAGCGCGAAGTCGCGGGAGCGACGAACGCGTCATAGGACGGGGCCAGCGAGACGATCAGGGCGGCCAGCGGCTCGGCAAGATCGTGCGCGTAGAGGTCGCCCTCGGCGACGAGCACCTTGGCGACTCCGGCAAGCTTCGCGGCAGTATCCGCCGCAGCCTTGGTGCCCTGCCCGCCGCCGGCAACCAGCACGTGGACGTCACCGCCGAGCTGGGAAGCTGCGGTCAGCGCCTTGTTGGTGGAGTCCTTGAGGACCTCCTGTTCGTTTTCGGCAATCAGCAACGTCGTCATCAGAGCACCCCGGCTTCGTTCTTGAGCTTCGACACCAGCTCGGCGACGTCCTTGACCTTGACGCCGGCCTTGCGGCCCGCGGGCTCCGTCGTCTTGAGAACTTCGAGGCGTGCGGTGACGTCGACGCCGTAGTCGGCGACGCTCTTGTCCGCGATCGGCTTCTTCTTGGCCTTCATGATGTTGGGCAGCGAGGCGTAGCGCGGCTCGTTGAGACGGAGATCGGTGGTGACGATCGCCGGTCCCTTCAGCTTCACTGTCTGCAAGCCGCCGTCGACTTCGCGGGTGACCTTGAAGTCAGAACCATCGACCTCGAGCTTCGAGGCAAAGGTCGCCTGTGACCAGCCGAGCAGCGCGGCCAGCATCTGGCCAGTCTGATTGCTGTCGTCGTCGATCGCCTGCTTGCCGAGAATGATCAGGCCCGGCTGCTCTTCGTCAGCGATCTTCTTCAGTATCTTGGCGACCGCGAGCGGCTCGACCGCGCCGTCGGCCTTCACCAGGATGCCGCGATCGGCGCCCATGGCGAGACCAGTGCGGATCGTTTCCGACGCCTGCGCCGGTCCGATGGAGACCACCACGACTTCGGTCGCCTTGCCGGCTTCCTTCAGGCGCAGCGCTTCCTCGACTGCGATTTCGTCGAACGGGTTCATCGACATTTTGACGTTGGCGAGTTCAACGCCCGATCCATCGCTCTTGACGCGAACCTTGACGTTGTAATCGACCACCCGCTTTACCGGCACCAAGACCTTCATCGATCCTCTTTCACTCAATTCAGGAGGGGGGTTATCAACTGGCGCGGAACCTAAAGGCCTGATCAGGCCCGGTCAACGCGCGAAGGGGGCTAATTTTGCCTCCCAGAAGTGCGCCGCTCAACGGGTCAGCGATTCTGCCCGGGAACCCAGAGCACGTCGCCGGCGCCGTCATGGTTGGCAGCACGGCTGGCCACGAACAGAAAGTCCGACAAACGGTTCATATACTGGATGCCAGCCGCGCCGACGGGCTCGCCGGGCCGGGCCGCCAGTTCCACCATCACGCGTTCCGCCCTGCGGCAAATCGTGCGGGCGACGTGTAGGTAGGCGGCAACCGGCGTCCCGCCCGGCAGCACGAAGGAAGTTAGCGACGTCAGCTTGTCGTTGAGCGCGTCGATGTCGCGCTCCAGCCGCTCAACCTGGCTCGCCACCACCCGCAGCCGCTCAGCTTTGCCTTCACGCTCCGGGACCGCAAGGTCGGCGCCGAGATCGAACAAATCGTTCTGGATCCGCCCGAGCATCGCGTCGAGCTCGGACGCGTCCTTTGTGTACAGACGAACGACGCCGATCGCAGCATTGGTCTCGTCGACCGTGCCATAGGCCTCGATGCGCAGATCGTATTTCGGCCGGCGCTCGCCCGAGCCGAGCGCTGTCGTGCCGTCGTCACCGGTTTTCGTATAGATGCGGTTGAGCACGACCATGTTAACGCCCCATCGCCCACACGGCGAGCATCGCGATGACGATCGCCACGAACTGAAGCAGCACGCGCCAGCGCATCAGCTTCTGCGAGGTGTTGGGCGAGCCGCCGCGCATCATGTTGATGAGACCGAGCAGCAGCACCAACGCCACGGCGCCGACCGCGATTGGCAGGATGAAAGTACTCAGGAGGGATGCCATCCGAGGGTAGATAACACCCTGCGCGCCGGTCCGCCATGGCGTTCCCGATCTGGCTTTTAAGCCAATAATATCAGAAGCTAGCTGGATGAATCTGGATTTGCGCGAATTGCCCATCCTCCTCGCCGATCTCCGCTTGCGGGGCGAGGCCGGAATGCGCTTCCCGCGCGCGGGAAGAAGAAGCGGCAACAGCAGTGTAGGTGGCACGTGAAGGCGATCCGCACCATCTACGTCGTCGTGATGGACGCGTTCTACACGTTCCTGGCCGACGATGGCTGGGCGATCGCGAGCCACATCGCACTGTCGACGCTGATGGCGCTGTTCCCGTTCCTGATCGTGCTGACCTCGCTGGCCGGCTTCTTCGGCTCCAAGGAACTCGCGGACCAGGCCGCAAGCCTGATGCTTCAGGTCTGGCCCAAGCAAGTCTCCGATTCGATCTCGGGCGAGGTGCACGACGTTCTGACCACGACCCGCTCCGGCGTACTGACCGTCGGCGCAGTGCTGTCGGTCTACTTCGCCTCGAACGGCGTCGAGGCACTCAGGGTCGCGTTGAACCGCGCCTATGCGGTGGTCGAGATGCGGCGCTGGTACTGGCTACGGCTGGAGTCGATCGGCTACACGCTGGTCGCCGCCTTCACAGCACTTGCCATGGCGTTCCTGATCGTGCTCGGCCCGCTCCTCATCGAGGCGGCGCGGCGCCACATTCCGCTGTTCGTCGAGTCCAACGAGAGCATCCTCACCTGGCTGCGCTACGGCATCACCGTGGGCGCGCTGGTGGTGGCGCTGCTCATCCTGCACGCCTGGCTGCCGGCGGGGCGGCGCGGCTTCCTCCAGATCCTGCCCGGCATCGTGTTCACCATCGTGGCGTCGCTGATATCAGGCATCGTGTTCGGGCAATATCTGGCGCGCTTCGCCAACAATTACGTGACGATGTATGCGGGGCTCGCCTCGGTGATCATCGCGCTGGTGTTCCTGTACTTCATCGCCGCGATCTTCGTTTTCGGCGGCGAGCTCAACGCCGCGATCATCAAGTCGCGGCTTCCTCACGGCGTGTCGCTTCAAGCAGCGCAGTCGCTAAAGCCCGCGGAGACACAGGCTTGACCAGAAAAGCGTCGGCGCCGGCCTCGCGTGAGGCGACTTCGTCCTCGCCGCGACCGGACACCCCGATGATGGGGATCTGAGCCAGCGGCTTCGCCATGGTGCGGATCCGCCTGATCGCCTCGACGCCATTGATGCCCGGCAGCACCATATCCATCAGCACCGCGTCGAAGGCGCCTTGCGCGAGCCGGTTCACCGCGTCCTCGCCGCGCCCGATGAACTCGGCATGATGGCCGAGCTCGGTCAAAATGGTGTTGAGCACGACGCGGCCGAACGGATTGTCCTCGACGCTGAGCACCCGCAGCGCCGCGACCGCATCCGCCTCGGCTTCGCCCTTCGATTTGCGGGGCTTGCCCGATCCCGTCGCGTCCAGTGACATCGTCAGCGTGAAGGTGGCGCCGCCACCGCGACGTGGGGCGACGGTGATGTCGCCGCCCATCGCGCGCGCCAGTTGCTTCACCGAGGACAGGCCCAAGCCCGCGCCGCCGAAGCGCGAGGCGATGGTGACATTGGCCTGGGTGAACGGGCGGAACAGCCGCTTGATCTCGGCCATGGTGAGGCCGATGCCGCTGTCGGACACCGCGAAGGCGACACCGACCCTGCCTTTGCCCTTTGTTTTGCCCTTGCTCTTGTCCTTGCTCTTGGCGGAACGCCAAGGCGCGACCGCGAGCGCCACGCCGCCGTGCTCGGTGAATTTCACGGCATTGTCGATCAGATTCTCGAGCGCTGCCCGAAGGCGGACGGGATCACCGACCACCAGCCCCGGCAGCTTCTCGGAGATGTCGACCTCGGCCTGGAGGCCCTTGGCCGCAGCGCGACCGGCCAGCGAATCGCCGGCGTTGCGGGCCAGCGTCCGCAGGTCGAACAAATCCTGCCGCAGCGTGCTTCCACCCCCGACCCCCTTGCCGGCCCCCTTGCTGGATCTGGCCGCATCCACGAACAGAGTGGCAAGGCTGGCCAGATGCTCAGCACCGGCCTTGATCGTGTCGGCCCAGCGCCGTTCCCGCTCGCCGAGATCGGAGGTCGCGAGCAGGTCGCTGATCGCGAGAATACCGGTCAGGGGGGTGCGGACTTCATGGGCAAAGGCGGCAAGCGCGGCCTGGACTACGTCCGGCTTGGCCGCCTTGGTGCTGCGCTTAGGCAGCCGGGCGGCCGGCCCTGACCGCTTCCGAGCCACTCGCTTGGACGTCCGCGTAGTGCGCGCTGCGCGCGTTTTCGCCGCCATAACTCCCCTTCGAAGTATCCCCTTCGAACCCCGGGCCGTCGCGCGAGCATGGCATGGCGGCACGCCCGGAGTCACGGCGGCGTTTGGCTAACCCCCAGAGAAACTTAACCTAATCCCACCAACCGGCGGATACCGGCCGGCGTGACGTCTGCCGCGCGCAACTCGCGCAGACCGGTCGCCCGGGTCGATTTCGACAGCTTCCGCCCCATCTCGTCGCAAATCAGCCGGTGATGGTGGTAGGCGGGCTCCGGCAGGCTGAGCAGTATCTGAAGCAGGCGGTGCACCGAGGTGGCGTGAAACAGGTCCTGGCCCCGTACGATCTCGCTGACGCCCTGGAGCGCGTCGTCGACGACCACCGACAGATGGTAGCTGGTCGGGGTCTCCTTGCGGGCCAGAATGACGTCGCCCCAGGCTTCTGGCCGCGCCGGGACGATGCCGCGCTCACCATCGGGCCCCGCGCCCAGCTCGTTCCAGGTCAGGCCGGCGGCGCGGCGGCAGGCGGCCGCCATGTCGAGCCGAAGCGCATAAGGCGCACCGATGTCGATGAGCCGCTCGCGCTCGCCGGCGGACAGCGATTTTCCGTCGCCGGGATAAAGCGGCGCGCCGTCGGGATCGCGCGGCCATGGCCCATCCGCTTCGCGGGCCGCAACCCGCCTTGCGATCTCGGCGCGGCTTTCGAAGGCGGGATAGACCACGCCGAGCGCCGAGAGCCTGTCCAGCGCCGCGCGATACTCGCCGAGACGCTCCGACTGCCGCCGCACCGGCGTCTCCCAGGCGATGTCGAGCCAGGCGAGGTCCTCGTAGATCGCCGTCTCGAACTCCGGCCGGCAGCGCGTCGCATCGATATCCTCGATCCGCAGCAACAGCCGCCCGCCGGCGTCGCGCGCGCGGTCGGAATTCAACAGCGCCGAATAGGCGTGGCCGAGGTGCAGGTGGCCGTTCGGACTGGGGGCAAATCGGAAAACGGGTGGCGACATATGCACAGATCTCGTCATGGCCGGGCTTACCCGATCATCCATCTTCCAAGACTCTGTTACGATAGGAGATGGATGCGCGGGTCAAGCCCGCGCATGACGAGTTGAGCAAGCAATGACCATCCACCTCGAAACCCAGTCCGATCTCGAAGAGGCCGTCCACGCGCTGATCAAGCGCGATCCGCGGCTCAAGCCGGTGCTCGCGACGGCCGGCATGCCGGCATTGCGGCGGCGCGAGCCGGGTTTTGCCGGGATCGCGCATATCATCTGCGGGCAGCAGCTCTCGACCGCGAGCGCCGCGGCGATCTGGGGCCGGCTGTCCACAGCGTTTGATCCGTTCGATCATGAGGCGGTGCGCCGCGCCCGCACCGACCGGCTAGGGCGGCTCGGTCTGTCCGCCGCCAAGATCAAGACGCTGAAACATCTTGCGCGCGAGATCATCGCGGAGCGCGTGAACCTCGACGTGCTGGCGGAGGAAGATGCCGACGCCGCGCATCACACGCTGATTTCGCTGCCCGGCATCGGCCCCTGGACCGCAGACGTCTATCTGCTGTTCTGCCTCGGCCATGGCGACGCCTGGCCGGCCGGCGACCTCGCCGTGCAGGAAGGCATCCGCATCGGGCTGGGTTTGCCGGCGCGGCCGACGGAGAAGCAGATGGTGCCGCTCGCCGAACCCTGGCGTCCCCTGCGCGGCGCCGCCGCGCATCTGTGGTGGAGCTACTACCGCGCGGTGAAGAAGCGCGAGGGCGTGCTGACGGCCTGAGCAGCCGAACGGCGTTTTAAACTATGTTGCTGTTGCAAAAGCATCATCGGTGAATGATGAGATGCCGACGAACAGAGCCGGGATCAAAGCCATGACATCGATCGACTTCGTCGTTGCGAAAGATGACCTCGACCAGTGCAAGGTGATCGCGACCGAGCTTCCCGGCGCGGATGCGCTGCCGCCTGACGCCCTGCTCGTGAAGGTCGAGCGCTTCGCCTTCACCGCCAACAACATTACTTATGCGGTGATGGGCGACGAGTTGAAATACTGGCAGCTCTTTCCCGCGCCGAACGGTTTTGGCAACATTCCGGTGTGGGACTTTGGCGAGGTGATTGCCTCCAGGCATCCGAACGTCGCCGTGGGCGAGCGGCTGTTCGGCTATTTCCCGATGGCGACGCATCTCGTCATTGAGGCCGCGGACGTCAACTAGCGCGCTCTTCGTGACGGCGCCGAGCATCGCAAGCAGGTGTCGCCGGTCTACAATCTCTATTCCCGCGTTACGGGCGATCCTGCCTTTGCCGGCCATCAGGGCGACCTTCAGGCGCTGCTGCGGCCGCTATTCATGCTGTCGTTCCTGGTCGACGATTTTCTCGCCGAGAACGACGATTTCGGCGCGCGGACCGTGCTGCTGTCGAGCGCTTCAAGCAAGACCGCGTTCGGGCTCGCACATCTCCTGCACACGCGCGGCCGTAGGGTGATCGGACTGACCTCGGCCGGGAACACGGACTTTGTCACGTCGCTCGGCCGCTATGACCAGATCGTCACCTATGACCGCGTGACGTCGCTGCCGCCGGACGTTCCCGTCGCCTTTGTCGACATGGCCGGCAACAGCGCCTTGCGCGCCGGACTGCACCGACATTTCGGTGAGCGGATGAAATGCTCGGTGCGCGTCGGATTGACGCATCGCGCCACTGACGCCGACGAAGGCGAATTACCCGGTGCCAAACCGCGCTGGTTCTTCGCGCCCGACCAGATCCGCAAGCGCGCCAAGGAATGGGGCCCGGGCGGCATCGAGCAACGTTTTGGTACGGCATGGTCCGGCTTTGCGTCGCTCCTGGAGAGAAGCCTGACCGTGGTCGATAGCCACGGCCCCGAGGCGGTGCGGCAAATCTACCTCGACACGCTGAAGGGCCGTATTCCGCCTGAGCAGGGCCACATGCTCTCGCTGCTCGGGTAAAGCGCTTTTGGCGTAGGCTTATCCAGTATAGCGTCGACCTCAGAGGAAACGCCGCGAAGACGGCAAGAGGTCGCGCATGCTCGACAAGACCAAGGATATTTATGCATCTGCGCAAGCCTGGCTTGATCAGTTCGAGCGCACGCTGGGTGAGGCCGGCACGCTGGATGGGCTGTTCCTCGCCGACAGCTTTTGGCGCGACGTCCTGGCACTGAGCTGGAACCTGCAAACTATCGCCGGCCGCGACTCGATCAAGCGGGAGCTGACAACGCTTGCGGCAAAGGTCGCGCCGGGCAGCTTCAAGATCGCGCCGAACCGTGCGCCGCCGCGCTGGGTGACGCGCGCCGGCACCAACAATATCGAAGCAATCTTCAATTTCGAAACCGTACTGGGACGCGGCAGCGGCATCGTCAGGCTTATGCCCGACGCTGCCGACGGCGACCGGTTGAAAGCGTGGACGCTACTCACCGCGCTCGACGAGCTCAAAGGGTTCGAGGAACAGATCGGCACCTCGCGGCCGCGCGGCCAGGCCTATTCGCGCGACTTCCGTGGACCGAACTGGCTCGACCTGCGCAACGCCTCGCGCGACTACACTAATCGCGATCCCGTCGTGCTGGTGGTCGGCGGCGGCCAGGCCGGCCTTGCGATTGCGGCAAGGTTGAAGCAGTTGGGAGTCGACACCCTGATCGTCGATCGCGAGGCGCGGATCGGGGACAATTGGCGCAAGCGCTATCACGCGCTGACCCTGCATAACCAGGTGCAGGTCAATCATTTGCCCTACATGCCGTTTCCGCCGAGCTGGCCGACCTATATCCCCAAGGACAAACTCGCCAACTGGTTCGAAGCTTACGTCGATGCGATGGAGCTGAACTTCTGGACCGGCACCGAATTCGAGGGCGGCGCCTACGACGATGCAAAAGGCCACTGGACGGTCACACTGCGGCACGCCAACGGCAGCAAGCGCATCATGCATCCGCGCCATGTGGTGATGGCGACCGGCGTCAGCGGCATCGCAAATGTGCCTGTTATTCCGACCCTCGATAACTTCAAGGGCACGCTGCTGCATTCGAGCCGCTACGAGGACGGCGAGAACTGGACAGGCAGGCGCGCCATCGTCATCGGCACCGGCAACAGCGGCCACGACATCGCGCAGGATCTCCACTCCAGTGGCGCGGAAGTGACGCTGGTGCAGCGTTCACCCACGCTCGTCACCAATATCGAGCCGTCGGCCCAACTTGCTTATGCCACCTACAACGAAGGCACGCTCGAGGACAATGATCTGATCGCGACCTCGATGCCGACGCCACTCGCGAAGAAGACCCATGTGATGCTGACGGAGCAGTCGAAGGAGCTCGACAAGGAGCTGCTCGACGGACTCTCCCGCGTCGGCTTCAGGCTCGATTTCGGCGAGGCCGGCACCGGCTGGCAGTTCAAATACCTCACCCGCGGCGGCGGCTATTACTTCAACGTCGGCTGCTCCAACCTGATCGCCGAAGGCGCGATCAAGCTCAGGCAGTTTTCCGATATCGAGGGTTTCGTCACCGAGGGCGCGCGAATGAAGGACGGCACGACCCTTCCGGCCGACTTGATCGTGCTCTCGACCGGTTACAAGACGCAGGAATATCTGGTGCGGAAACTGTTCGGCGACGACGTCGCCGACCGGGTCGGCCCGATCTGGGGCTTTGGCGACGGCCTCGAGCTGCGCAACATGTATGCGCGCACCAGGCAGCCCGGCCTCTGGTTCATCGCCGGCAGCCTCGCACAATGCCGGATCAACTCGAAATATCTCGCACTCCAGATCAAGGCGATCGAGGAAGGGATTTTGGCGTGTGAGGCGGGCGCAACTTGAGCCTCTCCGTCATTGCGGATGCAAACGAGCACGACAGAAATAGCCATAGGAAGGGACTACCCATGCCAGCCATTCTCGGCACCGGCGAACACCGCTACCGCGTCGTCGAAAATTTCGCGAAACTTCCCGACGGATGGCAGCTCACCGACGTCGCTTCGGTCGCGGTCGACAGCAAGGACCGCATCTACGTCTTCAATCGCGGGGCCCATCCGATGGTCGTACTGGACCGCGAGGGCAGTTTTCTCGGCGGTTGGGGCGAAGGTCTGTTCTCGCGCGCCCATGGCCTGCACATCGATGCCGACGACAATCTCTATTGCACCGACGACGGCGACCACACCGTGCGCAAATGCACCACCGACGGCAAGGTGCTCCTGACGATCGGCATTCCCGAAAAACCATCACCGTTCATGAGCGGCGATCCCTTCCACCGCTGCACCCACACCGCGCTGTCGCCGCAGGGCGAAATCTATGTCTCCGACGGCTATGGCAATGCGCGCGTGCACAAGTTCACGCCCGATGGCAAGCTGATGAAGAGCTGGGGTGAGCCCGGCACCGATCCCGGCCAGTTCAACATCGTGCACAACATCGCCACCGACTCCGACGGTTTTGTCTATGTCGCCGACCGTGAGAACCACCGCGTGCAGGTGTTCGACGGCAACGGCAGGTACGAGACGCAGTGGAACAATCTGCACCGCCCCTGCGCGCTGTGCTGTTGCGGCGGCGGCAAAACCCCGACCTTCGTCATCGGGGAACTCGGCCCCGGCCTCGCCGTCAACCGCAAGGTGCCCAATCTCGGCCCGCGGCTGTCAATCGTGGATGCGAAGGGCAACCGCATCGCGCGGCTCGGCGGCGAGGAAGGCCCCGGCGTTGCGAGCGGAAAGTTCTTGGCCCCGCACGGCATCGCGCTGGATTCTAGAGGCGACATCTATGTCGGCGAGGTCGGCGTCACCGACTGGAAGACCAGCTTTCCGGACGAGGAGATGCCGGCGGCGGTGCGCGGGACGCGATGTTTGCAGAAGCTGGAGCGGGTGCGGGAGTAGCTGCCCCAGCAACGCCGCGACGCGCTGTCAGGAAGACGCCGGCTCCCCCGACGTCGTCCTCATTCCCGTAAATCACGGCGTTTTTGGGCGCTTTGCCACTCCCCGGCCGCATTGCTTTGCGCCGGAATAACTCGCTCAACGGGCTTCACAATCCCGTCACGCTGCATGTAGTATGTCAGTACATGCTGCTTCGCAGCGTACATTGGAGGCCAGGAGCGTTACTTGAACGCACATGTCTCGCAAGGTCATTGGCCGGTGTTGGTGCTGAATGCGGACTTCCGGCCGCTGAGTTACTATCCACTGTCTTTGTGGTCGTGGCAGGACGCGATCAAGGCGGTGTTCCTCGACCGCGTCAACATCGTCGCGCATTACGATCAGGCGGTGCATAGTCCCACGCTGCAAATGCAGCTGCCGAGCGTCGTCTCGCTCAAATCCTTCGTCAAGCCGACCACCCACCCCGCCTTCACCCGGTTCAACGTCTTCCTGCGCGATCGCTTCAACTGCCAATATTGCGGCTCGCCCGAAGACCTCACCTTCGACCACATCATCCCGCGCAGCAAAGGCGGCCAGACCACTTGGGAGAACGTGGTCGCGGCCTGCTCGCCTTGTAATTTGCGCAAGGGCAATCTCACGCCGGTCCAGGCAAAAATGTTTCCGCGCCAGCACGCCTTCGCGCCGACCGTGCACCAGCTCCACCGCAACGGCCGGCTGTTTCCGCCAAACTATCTGCATGATAGCTGGCTGGATTATCTCTACTGGGACACGGAGCTGGATCCGTAGGGTTCAGAGGCAGCGCCTCACACCCCGATCGCATTCCTTGCCACCACGTCGCGATAGAACGCCGCACTGAGTTTCGGCACGCGCCGCTCGCTCGCATCGGAACGGGCAAGAGCAGCCCCGCGACCGTGCGCCAATTCGGGAGCGCAGTGCGCAGGCGCGACCCACATTTCCGTGCGCTTAAAAAAAGAAGCCACGGCCATGGACAGGGCCTAGCGGGGCGAGCGCCGGGGGACGGAACCCGAAGCGCCGGCATCCGTTCAGAGTCGAGGCCGGATGTCTTGCGAGCGCCGACTGTCCGCGACAGACATATATGGCCTCGCCACAGCAAAAGGGGAGAATGGTTATGCCTACAAGCGAGACGGATCACGTCTACAAAATCCTGGAACTGGTCGGATCGTCGGAGACCTCGATCGAGGATGCGATCAAGAACGCGATCAGCCGTGCCGCCAAGACTCTTCGCGAGATGAAATGGTTCGAGGTGGTGCAGACGCGCGGCCACATCGAGAACGGTGCCGTGCGCCACTACCAGGTCACGCTGCGCGTCGGCTTCACGCTGGATGGATGATACACGGCAACGCCAGGCGTCGTGCACCCTGTCCTGACCGCCGCAGCTGCGGATGACGTTCGCGACGCACGCGGCGGCCATAAAGACGGAACTCTGGGCGCTCAGCAATCCGGCGCTGTCTCGCATTTGTCTCCTGGGTTCGGGCAAGATATGACTAAGGATCACGGCCGGATGTTCGGCCAATCCGAGCGTGCTGCTGTGACTGGTGGGATCAAACTCGTCCTCTTCGACATGGACAATGTCCTCTGCGACTACGACAGGGGAAAGCGTGTCGCATGGCTGGCGAAGCTTGCGGGGGCCACGAGCGAATTCGTCCACAAGGCGATCTGGGACAGCGGCTTCGAACTGCTCGGAGATTCCGGCACTCTCGATGCCGGGGACTATTTGCGGGGTTTCGGCGAGCGCATCGGCTATCCGCTGTCACTGGACGAGTGGATCGAGGCGCGACGCCGTTCAATGCAAGCCGATCCTGAGATGCTGGAGATTGCCGGCAGCTTATGTAAAGCCGTCGACATTGCCGTCCTGACCAACAACACCACGCTGGTCGCCGACCATATCAATATGCTGCTGCCGGAATTGCCGCCGCTGTTCGGCGCGCGAATCTACACGTCGGCCCGGTTCAAGACGGCGAAGCCGGACCCGCGCTGCTACCGCCTCTGTCTGTCGGAGCTCGACGTGAGGCCGGAGAACGTTCTGTTCGTCGACGATCTCGTGGCCAATGTCGCCGGCGCGCGCGAAGCGGGTCTGTTCGCGCATCACCACACCTCGGTGGAGACTTTCAGGCTGGCCCTTTCGGAGTACGGCCTGCTTCATGCATGAATACGCGCTTCGCTTTCCTCGGCCTCACGCCAGATGGCACGCCACAAAATGCCCCCCTGCGCCTTCCCTCAGCTCAGGGGCGCTCTCCGAACAGCGCGGCTGGGCGATCGGACAGCGGGTGTGGAAGTGGCAGCCTGACGGCGGCTTCATCGGGCTCGGGACGTCGCCCTTGAGACGGATGCGCTCGCGCTTGAGCCTGGGATCGGGCACTGGCACGGCGGACAACAGCGCCCTGGTGTAGGGATGCTGCGGGTTACGATAGAGATCGCTGGCCTTGGCAAGCTCGACGATGCGGCCGAGATACATCACCGCGACGCGGTCGGAGATGTGCTCGACCACCGACAAATCATGCGCGACGAAGAGATAGGTGAGGTTCAACTCGGCCTGAAGATCTTCCAGCAGGTTGATGACTTGGGCCTGAATCGACACGTCGAGCGCCGACACCGGTTCGTCGCAGACGATCAGTTTCGGCTCGACCGCGAGCGCACGCGCGATCACGATGCGCTGGCGCTGGCCGCCGGAGAATTCGTGCGGATAGCGGCGCATATGCTCGGCTTTGAGCCCGACCTTCACCAGCAGGCTCGCGACGCGATCCTCACGCTCCTTGGCCGATGAGCCAAGCTTATGGATGATCAGCGCCTCGCCGAGGATCGCGCCGATTGTCATGCGCGGGTTGAGTGAGGCGAAGGGATCCTGGAACACGAGCTGCATGTTCCGCCGCATCGCGCGCAAATCAGTGCCGCCGAGCTGGCGGACGTCTTGGCCGTCGAACACCACCTCGCCGTCGGTCGGCTCGATCAGGCGCAGCACGCAACGTCCCGTCGTCGACTTGCCGCAGCCGGATTCGCCGACCAGGCCGAGCGTCTCGCCGCGATTGACCGAGAACGAGACGCCGTCGACCGCGTAGACGCTGCCGACCTGGCGCGACAACAGCCCGCCGTGTACGGGGAAATATTTCTTCAGGCCGCTGACGCGCAGCAGGGGTTCGCTCATGCCGCACCTTCCAACTGCGTATCGCCGAGATGACAGGCCATGCGGTGGCCGGGCGCGATCTGGCGCAGCAGCGGCTCCTTCTCGGTGCAGACGTTCATGGCGTGGCGGCAGCGCGGGGCGAAGCGGCAGCCGACCGGCGGATTGATCAGGATCGGCACCGAGCCGCCAATCGCCTCCAGGCGCGTCTTGTGCTCGCTGTCGAGATCGATGCGCGGGATCGAGCGGATGAGTCCTTGCGTATAGGGATGGCCGGGATTGCTGAAGAGGTCGTCGACAGGCGCCTCCTCCACCACCTTGCCGGCATACATCACGACGACCCGCTGCGCGGTCTCGGCGACGACGCCCATCGCATGGGTGATCAGCATCACCGCCATGCCGAAGCGTTCCTTCATGTCCTGCAGCAGGTCGAGGATCTGTGCCTGGATGGTGACGTCGAGAGCCGTGGTGGGCTCGTCGGCGATGATCAGCTTCGGCTTGCAGGCGAGCGCCATCGCGATCATCACGCGCTGGCGCATGCCGCCGGAGAACTGGTGCGGATAGTTGTGCACGCGGCCTTCGGCGTTGGGAATCTGCACCAGCTTCAACATCTCGATGGTGCGCTCGAGCGCCTGCTTCCTGGTCACCGCTTCGTGGCGGCGCAGGCTCTCGGCGATCTGCTCGCCGATGGTGAGCACCGGATTGAGCGAAGTCATAGGCTCCTGGAAGATGAAACCGATTTCCTTGGCGCGGATCTCGTCGAGTTGACGGCTCGTCAGCGGCACCAGATCGCGGCCCTCGAAGATGATCTCGCCCGCCGCGATGCGGCCCGGCGGCATCGCGATCAGCTTCAGGATCGACATCGCGGTGACGGTCTTGCCGCAGCCGGATTCGCCGACGACACAAAGCGTCTCGCCCCTGTTGATGGAGATGTCGACGCCGTCGACGGCCTGGAGGATGCCGTCGTCGGTGGAGAAGTGGGTCTTCAGTCCCTTGATCTCGAGCAGCGGCGCCATCAGATCACCCGCCGCGCATCGAGCGCGTCACGCAGGCCATCGCCGATGAAGTTGATGGCGACCACCGCGATGAAGATCGCGCCGCCCGGAAACAGAGCCCAGTGCGGCCCGATGTCGAGAAAGTCCTTGGCGTCATAGAGCAGCCGACCCCAGGTCGGTGTATCCGGAGGGAAGCCGAGGCCGAGGAAGGACAGTGTCGATTCCGCGATGATGGCGGCGGCGACGTCGATGGTGCCGGCGATGATCACCGGACCGAGCGCATTGGGCAGGATGTGGCGGACCACTTGCCGCACCGGGCTCGCCCCGAGCGCGCGCGCGGCTTCGACGAATTCCTTCTCACGGATCGACAGGAACTGCGCGCGAACGAGCCGGGCGACCGGCATCCAGCGCAAGCCACCGATCACGAGTACGATCAGGATGAAAATGCCGCCCTCCGGGCCGAACGCGGACTTCAGCCCGTCGCGGAACAGATAGATCAGCAACAACAGCAGGGGCAATTGCGGCAGCGACAAAAAGAGATCGGTGAGCCACATCAGCCCATGCCCGAGCGCGCCGCGCGACATGCCGGCGAGCGAGCCGATCAGCACGCCAACAAAGACCGAGACCAGCATCGCGGCGAGGCCGACCGCGAGCGAGATGCGCCCGCCATAGATCATGCGGGCGAGGATGTCCTGTCCGAGATCGTCGGTGCCGAAGGGATGGGCCAGCGACGGCCCCTGCATGCCCGCCACAATATCGATGTCGTCGATCTTGACCCGCCAGACAAAGGGGCCGGCCACCACCGCCAGGATCAGAATGAGGAGCAGGAACGCACTGACCACGGCAAGCTTGTGGCGGCTATAGCGCCGCCACGTCTCGCGCCAGGGCGAGTAGACCCGCCGCTCAGCGGAGGGAGATGCGAGGGTCAAGCCAGCCATAAAGAACGTCCGCGATGAGATTGAACAGCACGACGAGGCACGCAAAGACGAAGGTGACGGCCATCACCACCGGCGTGTCGTTTGAAAGGATGGAGGAGATCAGCAGCGAGCCGATGCCGGGGATGCGGAAAATCTGCTCGGTGACGATGGCGCCGCCGAACACCGCCGGGATTTGCAACGCGATGAGCGTGACGACCGGGATCATCGCGTTGCGCATCACGTGCTTGACGATCACCCGTCGCTGGCCGATGCCCTTGGCGCGCGCGGTGGTGACGTAATCCAGCCGAATGACGTCGAGCATCGCCGAGCGCACGAAGCGCGTCATCGACGCAGCCTGGAACAGGCCGAGCACCGCTACCGGCATGATCGCCTGACGGATCATCTCCAGCACCCAGTGAACCCCCGTGCCCTTGATGTCGGTCGTGTAGACGAAAGGCAGCCAGTCCAGCGTGACCGAGAAGATCAGGATGAACAGGATGCCGGTGAAGAAGGTCGGCAGCGAGAAGCCGACAAAGGCGAGCGTGTTGGCAACCTGGTCGAACAGCGAATAAGGTTTCGTCGCGGCATAGACCCCGACCGGGATCGCGATCAGGAGCGCCAGAATCTGCGCCGAGCCGATTACGTAAAGCGTCGTAGGCAGTCGCTGGAGAATGAGCGTGTCGACGTTCATCCGGCTGACGAAGGAGAAACCCCAGTCGCCGTGCAGCATGGCGTTGAGCCAGTGCAGGTAACGAAGGTAGATCGGATCGTCGAGGCCGAACCTCGCCCGAAGCGCGGCTTGCACTTCGGGCGGCACGTTCGGATTGGTCGCCAGTTCCGAGAACGGATCGCCCGGCGCTAGTGCGAGCACGACGAAGAGCACGAGCGAAATTCCGAGCAGGCTCGGAATCGCGATCAGGAGGCGACGCAGGACATACTGACTCATGAGAGAAGGACCCGCTCTAGGCGCGCGTGATCATTCCTCGCGATACCAGTCGAACAAATTGTCGGTCTCGTTGGCCCAGCCGGAAATGACCGGGCGCAGATTGGTGGCGGCCGCCTCGACCTTCAGGCGGTGCTGCACCGGGATGAACACGGTGTCCTGGTACATGAGGTCATTGGCCTTGATGTAGAGCGCCGCGCGCTTGACCGGATCCATCTCGCCGTCGGCGGCCTGGATGGTCGCGTCGTAGTCCTTGTTGACCCAGCGCGGGAAGTTGGTGCCCTGCCACTTGTTCTCCTTGGTGGCGACAAGGTTCGAAAGGTAGCGACGCATGTGTTGCGACGGATCGGGCTGGCTCAGCGGGATCTGGAACATCTCCATGTCGGCGTAGAACTTGGAGTAGGTATCGGGATTGCCGACGTCGGAGGAGAAGAACACGGAGGCGACGACCGATTTCAGCTCGACTTCGATGCCCGCCTTCTGGCAGGCCTGCTTGACGATCGCCTGGGTCTTCTGGCGCGGGCCGTTGATCGAGGTCTGGTAGACGAGCTTCAGCTTCTTGCCGTCCTTCTCGCGGATGCCGTCGGCGCCCGGCTTCCAGCCGGCATCGTCGAGGATCTTCGAGGCCTTCTCCACGCTGAACTCCCATGAGGTGTTCTTGGAGACGAATTTTTCCGGCCCGTTGAGGAAGTTGGCGGAGGTGCGGCCGGCGCGGCCGTAGATCGCCTTCTTGACCGACTCGCGATCGATCAGCAACGAGAGCGCCTTGCGCACCGCCGGATCGGAAAACAGCGGGTGCTTGGTCTTCATCGAAGAGCGTTCGCCATCGACCTCGGTGTTGGGATCGGTGAAGTTCAGTGCGATGAATTCAGTGTCGCCGCCGACTGCGTAGACGGTCTTTCCCTTGCCGCCCTTCTCCAGGCGCAGCAGCACGTCATCCTCGACCTGAATGTTCCAGCCGAAATCATACTCGCCGGTCTGGATCACCGCGCGCGCGGCAGAGACGGCATCGCCGCCGCCCTTCATCTCGATCGAATCGAAATAGGGGCGGTTCGCCATGTGATAATCGGGATTGATCACGCCGCGGACAACATCGCCCGGCTTGAACTCGACGAACTTGTAGGGGCCGGTGCCGACCGGCGAGAGGTTGCTCGGCGCCTCCCGCGATTTGGACCCCATATAGTCCTTGAACAGATGTTTCGGGATGAGGGTATTGGGAGCCCCGACAAAGGCGTCGGCCCAGAACGGCGTCGGCTTGTTGAAGACGATGCGGACCGTGAGGTCGTCCACCTTCTCGACCGTGATGTCGCGGAGCGTCCCGATCGTCAGCGCGGAGGTCGCCGGATCCTTGCCATATTCCCAGTTGAACACGACGTCGTCGGCTGTGAACGGCGTGCCGTCATGCCATTTGACGCCGGGTTTGAGCTTCCAGGTCACCGACTTGCCGTCGGCGGCGAGGCCGCCGTTCTGGATCGAGGGAATTTCGGCGGCCAGAACCAGCTTCATGTTGCCGTCGGGATCCCAACAGGCGAGGGGCTCGTAGAACAGGCGCGCGCCGTCCTGGTCCTTGGTGCCGGTGGCAAAATGCGGATTGAGCAGGGTCGGCCCCTGCCACCACAGCAGCTTGAGCGCACCACCGCCGCCGCGCTTGGTCGGCTTGTAGGTCGAGACGCCCTCAGCCATCGCGACACCGCCAAGCGCGAGAATCTGGTTGGCCAGAGGCGCGGTGAGACCCACGGCAGCCAGGCGCTGAATGAAGCCGCGGCGATCCATCCGCCCGTCCTTCACGTCACCGATCATCGAACGTAGTTCTTTATCCAGCATGGTTGTCCCCCGTCTGGTTCCCGTATGGATGCAGGCGGTCGCGCGAGGCGACCACCGGGCTTGGCTGGCGGTAGATGGCACCCCGAATGGGGTGCGCGTCAACAGCGAGCGTGTGTATGCAAACGGTCTTCTGACTGTCTGTTGGGCAAAACCATATTCCGCAGCCCATCCGTTCGGCAATCCAGCATCAAAACAAGCTGGATTCCGCGCTGCACTGCAGAAAATTTGTTCGCCGGATCAGACGAAGTATCGAGGCGAAATTCTACGCCACGGACATGTCGAGCGGTGGCGCGATGTGGTCCGGCAGCGGACAGACGTAAGGCGTCTTGGCCGTCCGCTTCTCGAGGTCAGCCTTGGCGGCCTTGATCAGCTCCGGCTCCGTCAACGCCTTGATGCCGATGCCGGCCATCGCCTTGGCGGCCTGCGCCATGGCCTTGTGCGCATGCGCGCTCTTGCCCTGCGCAACCACCTGCCAGGTATGGAAAGGCGTGCCGATTGCAACCGTGGGTGAATGGACCTGCACGGTCGGCACCACCCAGCTCACATCACCCACATCGGTCGAGCCGACCTGCGGGTTACGCTTGGCATCGAGCGGCACCAGGAAGTCGGCCAGCGGCCGATCGGTCGGCTCCATGCCGATCGCATAATAGACCGCGGCGATGTCCTTGTCGCTCAGCGTCGCGCGGATTTGGGTCGCGAAGGTCTTGTCGGCGTCGTCGAAATGCGGCGGGCCGAGCTCTTCCATGACCCGGTGCAGCGCCTGCTCCAAGGGAGCATTGGGCAGGATGTTGGAGACCGCGGAAATGACCTTCATCTCCATCTTGGTCTCTGTCATCAGGGCTGCGCCCTGCGCGATCTTGTTCACGCGCCCGACCAGCTCGTTCATGCCGGACAGGTCGCGGGCGCGGATCGAATAGCGCACGCGCGCATGGGCCTGCACCACGTTCGGCGCGATCCCGCCGGTATCGAGCACCGCGTAGTGGACGCGAGCATCGCTCGGCATGTGCTCGCGCATATAGTTCACGCCGACATTCATCAGCTCCACCGCGTCGAGCGCGGAGCGGCCGAGATGCGGCGAGGCTGCCGCATGCGAGGTACGGCCGGTGAAGATGAAATCGGCGCGCGTGTTAGCGAGGGACGGCGTCACCGCCACCTCCCATAAGCTGCTCGGGTGCCAGGTGATGGCGACATCAGCGTCCTCGAACGCGCCGGAGCGGACCATGAATGCTTTTGCTGCGCCTCCTTCTTCCGCCGGGCAGCCGTAATAACGCACGCGGCCCGGCAACTTGTTCTCGGCGAGCCAGTCCTTCACCGCGGTTGCGGCCAGCAGCGCCGCCGAGCCGAGCAGATTATGACCGCAGCCATGGCCATGGCCACCGGTCTCAATTGGCCGATGTTCCGCGACGCCCGCCTCCTGGCTCAGGCCCGGCAGCGCGTCGTATTCCCCCATGAAGGCAATGACCGGTCCGCCCTCACCCCACTCGCCCAACACCGCGGTCGGAATGTCCGCGACGTTCTCGGTGATGCGAAAGCCCTGATGACGCAACTCGGCGAGATGCTCTGCGGCTGACCGCGCCTCGGTGTAGCACACCTCGGGCATGCCCCAGACTTTGTCACTGAGGTCGATGAAACGCGCCTTGATCGTGTCGATGCCACGCCAGATGTCGCTGCGGTTGTCCATGCTTCGGTCCGTGATCCCTGCGTCAAACGAAGCGGCAATGGTTAGCAGCTTCATTGTACCGCGCCTAGCACCTCGCCGAACAGCAGCCATGCGGCCAATACCGGAGGCCGCTCTGCCGACCGAGCATGAACCGTTCCATTGCCGTTCAAAGATTTCACACGGCGTTCTCCGGAATTGTTGGGGAACGAGGCTTTCAAGACGGCCTCCTCCAGCCTAAATTATGCGTGCTTCGCGCGCCGTTCCGCTAGCCACGGCGGAGCAATACTCTCAGCCAGGAGAACTCGATGCCCGCCCTGACCGAATGGAGAGTACCGCTGGCCAATCAGCCGCGTGCGAGCGATTATGGTTTCGATCTCGACCGCGCGCTCGCGTCCGTGGTCGGCCTGCATGCCATCATCCCGCCGGACGCCTTCAGCGCCGAGACACTGGGCACCGAACGCGCCGGCAACGGCGTCGTGATCGACGACGGGCTGGTGCTCACCATCGGTTATCTCATCACCGAAGCAGAGTCCGTGTGGCTGCATGTCGGAGACGGGCGCGTGGTGGAGGGACATGTGCTCGGCTTCGATGCTGTCACTGGCTTTGGCCTGGTGCAGGCGCTCGGCCAACTCGACGTCGAACCCTTGCCGCTGGGTATCTCGGCCGAGACCCGGCTCGGCGACCGCGTCGTGGTCGGCGGCGCCGGCGGACGCACGCGTTCGGTTGCGAGCCAGATCGTGGCCAAGCAGGAGTTCGCCGGCTATTGGGAATATCTGCTGGACGAGGCCATCTTCACCCTTCCCGCACACCCGAACTGGGGCGGCACGGCGCTTCTCAACGAGCGCGGCGAGCTGATCGGCATCGGCTCGCTCCAGCTCGAACGCGAGCGCGACGGCAAAGCCGAGCACGTCAACATGATCGTACCGATCGACCTGTTGAAACCGATCCTGGATGATTTGCGCAAGTTCGGCCGCGTCAACAAGCCGGCACGGCCATGGCTCGGACTCTATTCGACGGAGATCGACAACCGCGTGGTGGTGATCGGGATCTCCGCCAACGGCCCGGCCGCCCGTGCCGAGCTCAAGACCGGCGACGTCATCCTTGCCGTGGACGGCGAGAAAGTCACGAGCCAGACCGGCTTCTACAACAAGATGTGGGGGCTCGGCGGAGCCGGCGTCGACGTGCCGCTGACTGTCCATCATGAAGGCGTCACCTTCGACGTCACGGTGACCTCGACCGATCGCTTCAAGCTCTTGAAGGCGCCGAAGCTGCACTGACAAACCGAACTCAAGCAAGGAAGCGACGATGACCGAGGCCGTCGTTGACGACATCGTGGCCGTGCTGCCGCCGCTGCTCAACGCGCTGGAAGCACTCGGCTTCTTCCAGCGACATTTGCACCCGCCGGCCTTTGCCACCGTGATGAATGCGATCGGCGCGCCGGATGAGGCGCTGCAATCAGCCCGCGCGGCGATCAACGCCTGGCCGGAACAGTTCACCGGACTGCGCGAGCGGCTCGATCGTGCCTGCGACGAGACGCTCGCCGCCTTTGCCGGTATACGCGAGGTCGAGCGCGGCAATGGCGATCTCGTTGCGGTCTTCCGCGCGCTACGCCACGTGCCGCGCGCGCAGGAGGCACTTTATCCGCTGACGGCGCAGTTTCCGCCGGTGAGCGGCTTCTTCCTCGACGCCGCCAATCGCGAGAATGCGGACCTGTTGTCGCGGCTGGAAGCCGGCGCGGGCGAGCACACCGGCATCATCCACGACCACAATGAGCCCGGCAGCCGCGGCGGCTTTTCGGTCTACGTGCCCGAATATTACACGCCCGACCGCGCCATGCCGCTGGTGATGGCGCTGCACGGCGGCAGCGGCAACGGCCGCGGCTTTCTATGGAGCTGGCTGCGCGACGCCCGCAGTCTTGGTGCGATCCTGGTGGCGCCGACCGCGACGGGCCCGACCTGGGCGCTGATGGGTGACGATTCCGACACGCCCAACCTCATGCGCATTCTCGAAACCGTGCGCAACCGCTGGACCATCGACGCCTCGCGCATGCTGCTCACCGGCATGAGCGACGGCGGCACCTTCTGCTACGTCACCGGGCTAGAGGCCACCTCGCCCTTCACACATCTCGCGCCGGTGTCGGCGACCTTTCATCCGCTGATGGCGGAGATGGCCGACGCCAAGCGCCTGCAGCGTCTGCCGATCTTCATCACCCACGGCAAGCTCGACTGGATGTTTCCGGTGCAGACCGCGCGGCAGACCCAGGCAACGCTCTCCGCCGCCGGCGCCGTCATCACCTATCGCGAGATCGACGACCTCAGCCACACCTATCCGCGCGAGATCAACGCGGAAGTGGTGCAGTGGCTGAACGCATGGCCGACGCCATCATAGCAAGCCCTGCCGCAGAGACACATCGGGCAACACGCCGACACGATCCCGAGCCTCACGCAGGATTCGGCGATCGGCAGCACCCAAGCTGCGAAGATCTCCATCCTCGAAGAAGCCTAACGCGCGCAGCACTTGCGCTGGCTCACCGCCAAACATTCCCCTGAATGCTGCGAGCCCGCGTGGCAGCGACACTCCGGCAGAAACCATTTCAGCAATGTCCCGATAGTCCTTGGCCTCAGCACGATCGAGCGTGGCCTTGAGCTTGGTCGCCAGCAAGTCTTCCAACGACGCCACGAGTATCATGCCGTCGGCCGTCTGCATCGGGTCGTTGACGCGACCAAATCCGATATGTCCGGAAAAAGGAAATTTTCACCGAGCCCGAGGGCATATCGGCCAAGATGACCATCGTATTGGGCGCATCCTGAAGGATGGCAGCGCCGTTGAGGAAGCCGAACTGCGCGCGGACGTCCCCCTTGTCCAGTGGAGCGGAGCAAAAGAAGTCGAAATCGAGCGACTCTCGATGTCCGAGTTGGAGCGCCACGGCGGTGCCGCCATAGAGGACGAGTCGCAGACGCAGCGCCGGAGCAAGTAAGGGCCAAACTTCGCGCTGAGCGGCAGGCAGGATCGATAATTTTGGCTCAAAACGTCGCGGCATCGAACGCCCTTCGTGGCGCATGCTCCGGCAGCGCTGCACCTGTCGCAAAGGACAGGCGCCCGCGCCAGAATTCCCAGGAACGATCGCTGAACCAACCGGGCTCGGCGTGCAGCATGACATCGACGAGATGCGCGCTCCCCAGCGCTGCCTCCAACTGGAGAATGTCGTCGTACGTTCCGAGGTTCATGATTTGCGAAACGATGCGCCGCTCGGCAAATGGCTCCCCGTCGACCGGTCGCCACCAGAGATATTTGCGGCCGAGCTCGCGGATCAGGCTTTGTGCAGTGTCGCTTGTCATTGGTAGGAGTATAGCGTTTCCAGCCACCTTAATCCACGACCATACGGCCGATCCGGTCCGAACTTGCCTCCCGGTTGCCGACGGAACTGTCCTTGGCGATCCACGTTATCGCCCGTCACCGGAGGTTCGCCATGCAGACTTTTTTCGGAATGATCTTGGGCGCGCTGCTGCTCGGCTGCGGCGTGTACGTCTATGACTCCATGCAGACGTCGTCGGTCGCCAATGGCGAGGTCGCGACGACCAATCGCACCATCGTGAACTGGGATGTCGCCAAGGCCGACTGGGACGCGCTACGCGATCGCGCGCACAAGGACTGGGTCCGCATCTCCTCGAAATAACAACACCGTATCGAGAATGAGGCGCCGTCGCGGGTCCGCGGCGGCGCCTTTCTGTTGCGCAGTGAAGATCGCTCGCGTCAGTTCATCTTGGCCTTGCGGGCGTCGGCGATGATCCGCTCGAAGTCGTTGATGCTGAGCACGCCAGGCACGCGGTACTTGCCGACGATAAAGGACGGCGTGCCGCGGAAGCCGAAGGCCTCAGCCTGTTCGTTATTGCGCTTGAGCACGGCATCGATGTCCTTGCCATGGTCGGTGAGATCGCGCTTCAGGCGGTTCATGTCGACGCCGGCGGCCGCGAGCAGCTCGTCGAGGCGCGACTCGGTCAGGCGCGAGCTGACACCCATCATGGCGTCGTGGGCCGGATGATATTTGTCCTGGTATTTTGCCGCGAGAGCGATCCGGGCGGCCGTGACCGAAACGGGCCCGAGAATCGGCCAGTCCTTCATCACCAGCCTGACCTTGCCGTCGTCCTGGACGACCTGACGCAGCTCCGGCTCGAGCTTGCGGCAATAGGGGCAATTGTAGTCCGACCATTCGATAATGCTGATGTTGCCGTCGGGATTACCGGCGACGGGAACGTCGGGGTCGCGCAGCACCTTGGATTCGGTCAGCACCTCGTCATTGTCGGTGGCCGCCAACGCCGAGGCGATCGCGCCTGTCGCGAGCGCGCCGGCTCCGATCAGCGTCAATGCCGCGCGCCGCGTCGGCAAAAGGCTCTTGTTCCTGATTCCGGCCATATCTCGCCCCGTTTCGGTCCCATCGCCGCAAATACGGCTCGGGGCCGGGAATTGTTACGCGTCATATAATGCGTTGCGGGCGCGATGTCATCGCCGCGCTATGCGGGGATCGCGGCCGGCGCTTGCGAAGCCGTAACGCGGGGCAGCATCGCCATCAGCGTTCCGGTCATTGTGGCGATCAACGTGCTCTTGCCGTGCTGCTCGGCAAACGCCTTGGCCTCGCAAAAGGTCAGCGTGCGGCCGGGCTTGACCACCTCTGCCTTGAAGACGAAACGCTCGCCCCGGGCCGGTGCGAGCAGCGTCGTCTTAAACTCGACGGTGAGGATGTCCGCCTCGCGCGGCATCAGGGTGAAGGCGGCGACGCCGCAGGCATTATCGAGCCCAGCTGTAATAATGCCGGCGTGGATAAAACCGTTCTGCTGCGTGAGGGCCGGCGAGTGCAGCATGGCCAGCTCAACCTCGCCCGGCGCCAGGCGGACGATCACAATGCCGAGCGTGTGCATCGCCGGCTGGCCGTCGAACATGGCGACGGCAGCCGCGCGATAACCCGGGTTCTTCGGCTCGTATGCGGCCATGGCTCAGGCCTCCGCCGGCCCGGCGAGATGCCTCATGGCGATCTCGCGGATGGCATCCGTGAACGGCACCGATTTGCGCTGGCTACGGTCCATGTGCACGACCGTGATCTCGCAGAATGCGGCGATCTCGCGGGTCCCGGCATTCATTGCCTTTGATTCTGATACGGTAGCGTATCAGCCTCGTCCCGCGTTAGCAATACGGCACCGTATCAAGCACTGGTGAGGCTTCCTTCATGAGCGACGGCAAGGGCGATGTCTGGGTCGAGGCGGGGTTCACCGAGCTCGCCCGATCGGGGGTCGAGGGGGTGCGGGTCGAGGTGCTCGCCAAGAACCTGGGCGTCACCAAGGGCGGCTTCTACCGCCGCTTCGCCGACCGTGCCGCACTGCTCGGTGCCATGCTGGAACGCTGGCGCGAGGGGCGCTCAATGGCGATCGCGCAGCAGACCAGCCTCGATGGCGAAGAGCCCCGTGAGCGGCTGAGGGCTGTGATCCAGCTCTATTCCGAGCGGCTCAATCCGGACGGGATGGCCATCGAGCTTGCGATCCGGCAATGGGCCCGTTCGGACGAGGGCGCCGCGGCAGCGGTGGCAAGCGTGGACGCAGCGCGGCTGAAGCACGTCGCCGAGCTCTACCGCGCGACTGGCCTGGAAGCCGAGGCGGCTGAAGCGCAGGCCTTCCTGTTCTACTGCTTCATCTTCGGCCAGAGCCTGCTGTTCGTCGAGCGCGGCCCGCGCAAGCGATCGCAGCTCGTGGCGAAATCGGCCGAGAAGCTACTAGATTAAAGCGAGAGGCCGGAGCTTGGCTCCGGCCTCTGCATCGTCGTGAAGCTTCAGGCGGCGCCCTTCAGCTTCTTGTTGCATTCGCTGTAATAGCCGCCGCCCTTCTCGATCCACTTCATGCCGCCATTGCCGTTGGTGGCCTTGTTGGCGTTGTACTGGTCGACGCAGGTGTGGAGGCGCGCCTTGCCCGCGGTCTCCTTGGCGTATTTCGGATCGACTGCGTTCGGATAGATCGCAGGGCCGGCCGGCAGGGTCGGGGCGGCAGCGGGGGCTGCCTCCTTCTTCGCCTGCTTCGGCTCGGCGGGAGTCCCGGGCGCGGCAGGAGCAGCCGCGGTCGGAGCGGCGGCAGGCGTTGCGTCGGCACCGCACTGAGCCTTGCGGAAGTCATTCCACTTCGTGGTGCCGAGCGAGCCGTCCTTCTTGGCGGCCTGATATTTCGCGCTGCACTCCTGGGAAGTCAGCGCCTGCGCCGGCGCACTCGCCACCAGCGCGGCAAAGCCCGACAGCGCAACTGCACACAGCATTTTTGATTGAATGGTCATCCGTGGTCCTCCTCCTTGATCTTCCCCCGAGGGAAGTGAAACGAGGATTGCTATCCTAACGTGCCGCCGGCTTGCGACAAGGAAGCGATGGCTCCTGCCGCCAAAATATAGTGATCCCTCCCGTTCAGATTGTTCATGTTGCGTTCAGCAATGCGAGCCGACGTTCCCAACCTTTCGCAATTCTCGCAAAGAAAAGAAGAGTGCAACACCATGACCTTCACCTCTCGCCTCGCCGTCGTCGCCCTCGCCTCCCTGCTCGCCACCGGCACCGCCTTCGCGCAGACTGCCGCGCCGGCGGCCAAAGCCGACACCAAGACCACTGCCGCGCCCGCCGATAAAAAGGCGCCGAAGGAGCACTCGGCCGAGTCACTCGAATGCTCCAAGCAGGCGGATGCCAAGGCATTGAAGGGCAAGGAGCGCAAGAAATTCCGCCGCGAATGCATGAAGGAAGCCAAGGCCGGCACGACCGCCGCCCCCGCTGACAAGAAGTAAACCCATCACGGTCTTTGCCGGCTCTCGGCGAGAGGCGCGCGCATTGCGGCATGACGTGGCCGCAATTGTGCGCCTCTTGCTGATTTGCGATAAGGCGGTGTGAAGCAAATCACCGCCTCCCTGCCGTTCGAATTGCCAAGCCGTGCCAAGATCTTGAGCACAGTGGAAACGCTCGTCATCGGCACCGCGGGAGGCCTCGCGTTTCTGCTCGCGGGCCTTCCCGGCGGATTGATCTCGGGCTCGATGATCGCGGTCGGGATCGCTGCGATCGCCGGACGCCAATTGACGCTGCCGCCGATCCTGACCCAGACCGTGCTGGTGCTGCTCGGCATTTCGTTAGGGTCAGTCGTCTCGCGCCATCTGCTTCAACAGGTCGGTGCCTATCCGCTCACCATCGGCCTGCTTGCGCTCGCGACCTTCTGTTCGACCTTCGGCTCGAGCTATTATCTTCAGTGCGTCCACGGCTGGGACCGCACCTCGGCCTTCCTCGCCGGCAGCCCCGGCGCGCTGTCGCAGATCACGATTTTGGCGGTCGAGCGCGGCGCCGATTTGCCGGGCATCGCGGTGGTGCAGACCATGCGCGTCATCATCCTCACCGCGGCGCTGCCGATGGTGCTGGCGTTCGCCGGCGTCGCGCCCTCCGTCGCGCCTTCCCTGACGACGACGATCGCCTCGCCGCTCGACCTCGTCGAGTTGGTCGCGGCCTCGCTGGCCGCGGCGCTCCTGCTACGGCTGATCAGGTTTCCGGCGAGCTGGATGTTCGGCGCGATGATCGGCTCAAGCGTGCTGCATGGCGCCGGCTGGGTCGAGGGCGGTCTGCCGGACTGGGTACGCGGCGTGGCGCTGGTCGGCATCGGCGCCCTGATCGGCAGCCGCTTCGCGCGGATGCGGATCAAGACGCTGGCCGGCCACATCAATGCGGCACTGGGTTCGTTTACTGTCGCCATCGCCGTCTCCGCGATCTTCATCGGCATCGTGGCGCTCACCACACAGGTAAAATTCTCCGACGTGGTGGTCGCCTACGCACCGGGCGCGATGGACGCCATGCTGGCGCTGGCCCTGACGCTGCACATCGACCCGATCTTTGTCGGCGCACATCACCTCTCGCGTTTCGTCTTCGTGACGATCGCGACGCCGGGCATCGTGCACCTGTTCGGCCGCACGCAGGACGATGTGGATGATTAGCTAGCGCTTCGCCGTCCGCACAAATCCCCACGCGGCGATCGCCGCCATCAACAACGAGATCAGCAAATTGTAGCCGGCGAGCGAGAGGCCGAGGAAGCGCCACTGCACCTCATCGCAGCGGACCACCTTCACGGTGTCGAGCCGCGACAGCAGATCGGTGGCGCTGCCGAGATTGACGACCGGACCGGAGCAGTCGGTCGGTCCTTTCCAGAAGCCCCATTCGACGCCGGAATGATAGGCGCCGAGCCAGGCATTGGCGAGGCTCGCCAGCGCAAGGATCGCAAGGCCCGCAAGCAACAGCGGTCTCGGCGCACCGCCCCGCACCGCGAGTGCGATGAGCAGGCCCAGCGGGATCGCAAGGTAATAGGCGTAGCGCTGCTCCAGGCAGAGCGGACAGGGCACGATCCCGAGCACCAGCTGGAAGAACCAGGCGCCCGCGATGGTCGCGGCTGCAATCAGCGTGATCGCGAGCGAAGCGGCCAGCGCCGGGTTCGTGGCCGCCGGTTTGAACGCAGATATTGCGGCACTCTGGGTCGTCACGGCAGCCTCTTTCGGATGGACGCTGACTTTAAGCCTCTAACCCCGCCCCATGCGGCTGTCGAGAACGGCGGGATCACTTTGGCGCGGGTTGACCCCGTCCGGTCCATGGCTATAGTCCGCCGGCTTCGCGACGCCCTGTTTGGGGCTGACCGAGGGCCCCTGTGGCGGAACTGGTAGACGCGCTCGACTCAAAATCGAGTTCCGCAAGGAGTGCTGGTTCGATTCCGGCCAGGGGCACCAGCCTTCGCTGCTTCGCAGCTACGGCTTCGCAAGCCAGGCTAAATCCTATCCATGCGAAGCAGCGAAGGCTGTCCCGCCGAAGCCTTGGCGGAGGCGGACTGGGTCAACGAGTCCAGTCCCTCCCCCTCCACTAGCCATCGTCACATCCCCACTGTATAAGCCGGTAGCTTCTTCACTTGACCGAAGAGGCTCACATGAACGACCTGCACGCGTGGCTTTCGCAACAGCACCACGGCCTGCGAACCTTCCGTATCTTTCAGCAAAAGCTCGAAACGCTCGGCCGGGACGATCCTTCCCAGCGCGGGCTGTGCCGCATGTTGAGCGGCCTTGTCGACAATTATGTCGAGGCCTTTGACGAGGCCCCGCTGCCGGTCGAAATCGCCGATGGCGCGTATCACCGCCTGCTCACACTGGTTGAGGGCATCGACCTTCAGGGCGATGCCGACCGCCGGCTCGCCGACATCAACCGCGTGGCGGAGACTCGGATCTGGCAGTAAGGCGGAAGTGCCACTCGCCGCAGGCGTTCGACTTCGTCCGGCCAGTGCCTATATCGTGTGGCAACGCGTACTGATGCAGCGAGCAGCTTCAATGGCCAGGAGACGCACGACGGAAGCGGACGCCGACGACCTCCCCCGCTTCTTCGTCTGGGTCCGGGGCCTCGAAGGCCCCGAGCCGCAAAAATGGATGGCGATGGATTTCGGCGTCCGCGACTGGAAGCGGCCGCTGGTGCTGGCGTATCTGGAACTGCCGGAGGGCGAGCGACACTTGCCGTTGTCGGCGCTGGCCCGGCGATATCCGGCGCCGCGGGGAGAGGCTTCGTAGAGATGCCTTTCGGGAGAGATTTCGAGGGTCTCCTCCCGTAAGTCAACCCATCTGTGGCCTACCTCACTTCCCCCGTGCCGCCGTCGGCGTCAGGCCGAACCTCCGGCGGAAGCAGCGGTTGAAATAAGACAGGTCGTTGAAGCCACAGGCGAAGGCGATGTCGCTGATGCGGTCTTCGCGATGGGCGAGAAGATCGGCGGCCTTGCGCAGGCGCAGCTCGTTGAGGCGCATGGTGAAGCTGGCGCCGGCCTCGAACAGCAGCTCGTTGACGTAGCGTTCGGAGAGGCCGGCAGCGGCGGCGAGTCTTTGCGCGGAAAACTCCGGCTCGTGGAAGCGCGCCTCGAGGATCGACAACACGGCCTTGAGCCGCACGGCGCGCAGGCCCCGGCGTCGCGCGGCGACGGCGACATCGCTGCGGGCGCCGAGACCGATCGCCGCGAGGTCGAGCAGATGCGCGGCGATGGCCATGCCGGCTTCGTCCGCAGCGGTCGAATGGCGCAGCAGGAGATCGCTGTAGTCCATCGCCAGCGACAGCGCGCCGCCGGGCTCGAGCTCACAGCCGACGAGATCGTCGACGTTGGCGACCATCGCGCGCAGCGTATCGACCGGCAGATGCACGTTGGTGAAGCGCTTGTGGCTCGCGCCGTCGGCGGCGAAGAACGGCTCGTCCAGCTTGAGCAGCACCATCGATCCCGGCCGCATGGTGAATTCGCGGCCGCGATGGACCACCTGCGATGGGCGATCGCCCGTGCTGCGGGCGAGGCAAAAGCGGTCGTCGCCGGTCTCGAGCACCTGACGCTTTTCGCGCCGGACCGTGACGAAGCTGCCGTCGCAGCGTCCGAGCATGGTGGTGCCGATATGAATTGAGTTCATCGTGGCGCGAAGCGGCACGTCGGACGCCGGATCGAGCTCGCCGGTGTTGGAGAAATGCTCGAATAACTCGGCGAAGCGGATGAAGCGCTGCCGGTCGGACAAGTCCTGCGGCAGCATGTCGGTCGAGAGCGCCTTCCTGATGACGGACATCGAAAGAACTTCCAAAGGGACTTTTGGGAAAAGCTCGTGCACGGAAGCGTGCCGAAACTGTCGGGCCTGAAATGAACGCCTTCCAAACACCAGGGAGCGGCAAGCTATCAGCACGCCAACGTGAATCAAGCTGCGCCGGTCAGTCCAAGCTGCGTCGCCGTCGGCCAGTCCAAGACGGCCCGCACAGCCGGGCCCTATTCAGGCGGCGGGTGCGACTTCTCGGCACATAGGGGACTGCATCCGGGCAAACGGGCGGCCCCAGCCTGACGCCTGCTGGAGGAGACGACGACATGCGAACCTCTCTACCCCGCAGCCTCGTGCTCGGCGGCGCCATCGCGACCAGCCTCTGCATCGGTTACGCGCTGGGCGCGCAGCCGCACATGGACGAAGCCATCGCGATCCTGCAATCGGCGCGCGTCGAGCTCGGCAAGGCCGAGCCGAACAAGGGCGGCCATCGCGAGAAGGCGATCGGGCTGATCGACCAGGCCATCGCCAAAGTGCGCGCCGGCAGTGCGTTCGCCGCCGGCCATTGAAAGCAGCGTCATTCGGGAGGACAAGACATGATGCGAACAATGTTTGCCGCAGCTCTCGCGCTCGGCGCGATCACAGGCTCTGCCCAGGCCATGCCGCTCGCCCCGCTCGGTGCGGGCGCGAATGGCGACGTCATCGCAGTCGCCGGCGGCTGCGGCGCCGGCTGGCACCGCGGTCCCAATGGCGGCTGCCTCAGGAACTATGCCAACCCGGCCGCGCATGCTTGCCCGCGCGGCTACCATATCGGCCCTGGCGGCGCGTGCCGTGGCAATGGCCGGTAAAGGCTGAACACTCCGCCTCTCCTCGTTCGCCGGGAGGCCCCTGCCGCGACGCGTTCCTGCTTGCTACCTCAGCGGGATCGTGTGCAGAATGCACCTGCATTTTCACGACGCAACCATTGCATCCATTAATTGACTCCGGGGAGTGCTGCCCGGCTCGGGCCTGAAGCGCGCCCCCGTCGAATTGCCGGAGGGGCTCATGCCACACCATGATGGTGCGCCGAACGCCGATTCTGCCGGACCGGAACAGGCGCATATCGAGACGCATGCCGGCGGGACCACCACCGCCATCCCGCCAAAGCGCAAGCTGGTGTTGTTCGCCGACGGCACCGGCAACGCGTTCACCAGCCAGGAATCCAGCGTCTGGCGTCTCTACGAAGCGCTCGACCACACCCAGCCGGACCAGATTGCCTACTACATCAAGGGCGTCGGCACCGCCGGCTGGGCGCCGCTCGCCGCGCTCGACGGCGCCACGGGCATCGGCGTGCCCGGCAACGTCCGCAAGCTGTACCGCTTCCTGTGCTGGAATTGGCGAGAGGGCGACGAGATCTACATCTTCGGCTTCAGCCGCGGCGCCTTCACCGCGCGCACCCTGGCATCGCTGATCGCGAGCCAGGGCCTGGTGCCGGCGGAAATCGGCGGCACGCCGGTGTCGCATGAGGAGATGGAGCGCAACGCCATGGCCGCGTGGCGGGAATACCGTCGCGATACCGTGCCGTTGAAGAAGAGCCTGCCGACGATCTGGATCGCGCGCTTCATCCGCGATGTCCTGCTCTATCTCTATCATGCGATCTGCCGGCACCGCTCCTACGCCGATGTCCGCTCGGCGATGAACGGCCGCAAAGAGATCGACATCGAATTTCTCGGGCTGTTCGACACGGTCGAGGCTTTCGGCGTCCCGATCGAGGAGCTACGGGTCGCGATCGACTGGGCGATCTGGCCGATCTCGTTCCGCAATCACCGGCCTTCGCGCAAGGTGAAGCACATCTCGCATGCGCTGGCGCTGGACGACGAGCGAACCACCTTCCATCCGCTGCGGATCGACCAGAGCCATTTGGCGCCCGACCAGACGGTCGAGGAGGTGTGGTTCACCGGCGTGCATTCCGACATCGGCGGCGGCTATCCGGAATCCACGCTATCCTTCGTGCCGCTGGTCTGGATGGCCGATCAGCTCGACGGACGGCTCCGCTTCCAGGACGGCGAGATCGAACACTTTAGGAAATACCAATCGGCGACCGGACCGAAGCACGATTCGCGCAGCGGCGCTGCCGTGCTCTACCGCTACGGGCCGCGCCCGATCCTCGCTGGTCAGGTCAATGGCGGGCTGCCGGTGGTGCACTTCGCCGTCATCGAACGCATGCTGTTCGGCTGCGACGACTACGCGCCGATCATGCTGCCGGCGGACGCGCTGGTGCTGACGCCCGATAGCAGCAAGCTGAACCTCGTCGAGGACGGCACGCGCGAGGCCATGAAACAGGCCTATCTGGCGAAGGCCCAAGACCCGCGGCGCGAGACGGAGGCCGAAGCCTTCACCCGCATGAACACGCCCAGTGCCGAAATGGCCAGGCTCACCCGCGACACCGTGTGGTGGCGGCGCGTCGCCTATTTCTCGCTGCTGTTCATGGTCGGTGTAATCGCGGTCTGGCCGTGGATCGCCCGCAGCCTGATCGGGGTGTCGAAGGACAATGGTCTGCAAGGCACAATGGTGCTGCACGCCATCGCCACCATCGATTGGCTCGTTGGCGCCGTGCTGGGGCCGCTGGCCAATCTTGTCAGGAATGTCCTGCCATCCTATGCGGCGCCGTGGCTCGACATCACGCTGTACTATCCGTTCGCGACCTCGATCGTCCTCGTCATCACCTACCTGATCTGGCGCAGGAACACGGTGCTCCGCGACACCATCCAGGAACGCGCGCGGCTGGCCTGGAGCAGGCCACACCGCATGGCAAGCCAGCGGCATCTCGACGAGCCCGGCTTGCTGCTCCGCTTCGCCCGATGGATGCGGCTGAATGCGGGACCGGCGCGCCTTCTCTTCACCAAGCTCGTGCTGCCCGGCATCTTTCTGTTCATCATCTTCTACTCGGCCCTGCTCATTGGGCGACCAGCGTCTTCACCGCCCGCACCGCGACCGGAAATATCTGCACGACTCCGGGGTCAGAGGCCGGCACGCCGGTGCTCGACGAACCGATCCATGCGCGCGGCCGCTTCGCGACGAAGGAGTTTTGCTGGTGGAGCGGCCTTTCGGTCGAGAAAGGCCGCTCATACCGCGTCTGGGTCGAGATCGAGGATCCCTGGTTCGACCGGACCATCTTGAGCGGCACAAATGGCTTCAAGACCTATTTCACGGCTCACTACCTCGCCCTGCCGACGCTCCGTCAGTTCGGCGCCGCCTGGTTCCAGCCCGTCGTGCGCGTCGGTACGAAGGGAATGAGCGACGTTCCGCTGAAGGCCGTCTACGTCATGCCGGCCGACGAATTGCCGCGCCGGATGAATCCGACCATTCCGGTCGAAGACGATGCGGATCAGACCAAAGGCAGGTATCCGACCCAGCTCGACAAGACGAAAGGGTTCGCGGCACTTCCCGACGACGATCCGTTCAAGCTCTCAGTGCGCAAGCTCGGGCCCTTCGAGCCGGTGCCGAATGATCCGACCGCGCGCGCGATCTGGGACGAACAGAGGCTGTCGGGACGGCTGGTCGCGGAATTCGTCGCGCCCGATGCCGGCGATCTGTTCTTCTACGTCAACGACGCCGTCCAGATTTATCCGACGCTGCTCCCGGCCGCGTTGCGCCCGGCGAAGCTCGACGTTGTCCTGGGGCCCTATGAGCAGTTCTACAAGAACAATGCCGGCACCGCGCGCATTGTCGTGCAGCGACTGCCGAGTCCGCCCATGCCGCAGGATAAACCGGCCGCGACGAAGCCGTAGACACCGCGTCGCGGATGCCAAGTGGTCGCCGTGCGCCCCCATGATTATGGGTGTCGCGGTGTCCGCGCCGCGGCTAGGCTTAGGCTCTCGCCGCGGGGGACACGCGGTGCAGGACGATGATCATGACCGAACAGGGCGAGACGGGTGAAGCCATCACCATCCTCCTCGTCGAGGACGACGCGCCGACTTGCTGGCAGCTCCAGCACTCGGCTCCTGGCGCGAGCGCGCGACCGCGCAATTGCGCCCGCACGAGATCGCGCTCGACTGGCAGGTGCGACGCCGCGCGCTGCGGGGCGACACTCAATCTCAGTCCGGATTCCTCAGGCACGCGCGTGCGGCTGCAATTGCCGCAGATTTTTCCCGACAGCGATGCTGCCAACGGCTGAAATGCCCCCCCTCCGAACGTGTGGGACGCGCGGAGAGAGGGACGGGCCGGATAATTTGCCTGCGGAGGACGGGGGGTTCGTCCGCAAGGCTCCTTCGCCCGAACTCTTTCGTCGTTCTCAGCGCACGCCGACGCGATTGACCGGACCACCGCCATTCATCGGCGTGCCCGCGCGCACGCCGACACCGGGCGCACCGACACCCGGCGTCGCCACCACGACCGCGGCGGCCGGCGCAACCACCACCGCTGCTGTCGGCCGCACCACGCAGCCCTTGGGTATGCCGACCGTCTTGCAATAGACCACAGCTTGCGCCGGGCTCGTGCCCAGCGACACCATCGCCGCACCTGTCAGCGCCAAAATCGTCAGCCCGGCGCTCAGCGCTCCCGCTCTTTTCGACATCTTGCTCTCCTGCTTCCCGTTCGGCGTCCCGATGCAATCACCGGGTCTCGCAGCCGACGTGCAGCCTGAATGACAAAAGACGGCGCGCGGATACATGCCATGAAAATGGGGGTACGGCGTCCGGGCGGGCGGGCCGATGCCATGAACATGGCATGGACCAGCGTGCGGCCTTCGCGAGATGGTCCGGCTCGCTTGATCCCAGGCGAGGCCAACGACCTTCTCAAAGAGGTGTTTTATGAAATTTTCGATTCTTACCGCGCTGCTGCTCGCCACCACCGCCCTGCCCGCCGCTGCGCAATCCGGTCCGACCCCGCAGGAGCAGATGGCCTGCCGCAGCGATGCCGGCAAATTCTGCGCCGAACACATCGGCAAGCCGCCGCAGATGAATGCCTGCCTGCGCGAGAACAAGTCGAAGCTTTCGGATGGCTGCCGCAAGGTCGTGGAGTCCCACGGCGGGTGAGCAATTGCGTCCACCGCACAAATCTCGCCGGCGCTATTGCGTCAGGCCGTAGACGTCAATGCGCCCGTCATAGGTCGGGCGATAGATGCGGCCTTTCCAGACGATCGGACGATTGAACTTGGGATGCGTGAAGGCATGCTCGGGTCCCCAGTTCTCGCTGTCCCAGATCACCTGGAGCCGCCTGGAGCCGTCGGGATTGGTGGCGAAATTCTGCGCGTCGTAGATCAGGAAGCGGCCCGGACTGAGCAACATGTTGCTGTCCTGATAGGGCACCATCGCCACGATGATGCCATCAGCGCCGTTGTTGGCGGCAAGCGTGATGCTCCAGCCGGGCATGCCGCCCGGCGGACGCGGCGATTGCGGCGAGGCGATCTCATTGCCGCCGGCGAGATAGGCCGTGGTCCCGTCGGCTGCGATCGACCACGCCCGCAAGGCGCTGTTCTCGCCGCCGACAAAATGCATCGTGCCGTGGACGGCGGACTGAAACAACAATGGCGTGCCATGCAGGTGACGCGTCGCGCCGCCCGGAAACAGGTTCAGCTCCATCGGTGACGCCGGCGCCGGCGGCACGCCAGGATCGAAATACGTGTACAGGATCGGCGGCATGCGAAGCTTGTCGTAGTTCGCCGCAAAATGGCCGGCCGCAAGATCGCCCGGTTGCGTGTCGCCAAGCGCATTGGCATTGCCGGTGTAGAGGACTCCATCCTTGCCCGCTGCCAGCACGGCATGGGCGGAAGCGACATAGACCGGACCGCCGGAACCGAAATCCTGGTCGCTCCACATCGACTCGTTCATCGCCTCCATGTGATGCGCCACGATCGGCGCGATCTGCGCATCGGTTGCACTGCGACCTGACGTGACCGCGACATGCGGCATCTCGCGCGCATGACGAGGCTTGAGCGGCATTCCCATGCGCCTGGCATGCGCAATCACGGAAGGCAGGGATACGTTGGACGGCAACGCCGCCTCGTCATCGTCGTCCGCGGCCGCTGCGACCGCGGCGGCGCCGACCCGGTTAGCGTCGGTCCATGGCGCCCACCACGACATGACCTCGAAATGCGCGTGGTTTCCCGTGCGCAAGGCGAGCCGCACGATGCTCTCGCCGAAATCGCCGTGTTGCGGCGAGAACGCCCCGTTGCCGGTGATGATATAGATCGAACCGTCGGGAGCAACGGCAGGTCCCGCCCCGCTCTGCCACAATCCGCCGCCGGAGCCGGTGACGGTGGAGCACCATGTGGCAGCGAGCCGCCAGGCATGGACGTCCACCGCAATCAACCAACCACGCGCCGTCTTCGACGTCTCCGCGATCGTGCCGAAGGGAATCAGCACGTGGTTCTGCGTCAGCGTCAAGGCGCTACGCTGCTTGCGTTGCGCCGAGACGAATTTCTGCATCGGCAAGCCGCCCGGCGGCGTGTAGACCGCGCCCTCGAGGTTCAAGAGCCCGTGCACCTTCGAGCCGTCGCGAATCCGCAGCGCTGCGAGAAAGTGCTGCCCCTTGGCGACGCTGCCGTCATTGCTGATCCAGGCGCAGGCATAGAGAATACCTGCGCCTTCATCGATCACGGGCGTCGAGAGAATGCCCCAACGGACGTTGGTCATGTGGCCGTCGATCGCCCTCGTTCCGACGATCGGACGTCCGAGATTCGTCGCCCAGATCTGGTGGCCGGTCACAGCGTCGAATGCATAGACCCAGTTGCCCATGCTGGCCTGGAAGATCAAATCGCGGGTCTTGCCATCGGCCATGTGCACGCCGCCGACCGCCAGCGGCTGCGCCTCGAGCCTTGGATCGTCGGGAATCCGAAGGCTGAAGAGTTTGACGATGCCCTTCGTGCGGACGGCGGTCGCCGTCAGCACCGTTTCCGAATTGTTCGCACCGGTACGGGCGTGGTCGTAGCTGCGGGTCGTGACGGAAGTGGGCATGGTTAGCCCCCGAATGCCAAAACGCTTCCAGCGACAAGCAGACAGGCCCCGGCGAACGACCGTCCGCTTTCAGTACTCGCGTTGCACCAACCGGACGCCACGGCTCCGCACGAAAATCCGAGGCCAGCCATCGCGGCGCTCGACAGCGCCACAAGGCCGACATGGTCCGGCGCGTGCGACACGATATTGTCGATCGCAAGCAGCGGCGGCAGGACGTAGACCCAGCCCGCCGCCTGTATCAGGCGATGTGCGATCGGAAGACGCAGGACCAACAACGCGCCACACGAGATCAGCGCGACCGCGGCAAGACCGCCTTCGGCGGGCACACCGACACCGAGCGCAGAGCCTAGTGCGTCACAAACGCCGAACATCAGAATCAGAGGCAGCGCATGCCATCGCGGAACGATGAATGCGAGCGCGAAGGCCACGATGAGGCTATCGGCGGACGTCCACAACAGATGCACTGACATGGAAACCATGACGCGGCCTCTGGCTGGCTACGTCAATCATGCATTGAACGGAGATCGTCTGGAAGTTGAAAGTGGAGGCAAGCGCCTCCCCGGAACGAACCGCCGCTCACGATCGCGTGCGCGGCGGCGGACAGCGTAGTTTCAGGCGCTAATCGTCGTCGGCGCCGAACATCCTGATCTGCGGGAAGCCAATGCCCGGACGGATCACGACGTCCCGAGTGCTGGAATCTTCACGAACGTTGCGCGCGACATCGTCCCAATCGGTCTGATCGCGCATGCCGCGTTGCTCGCGGGGGTCGTAACGACGGCGCTCGGCCCAACGCTCGCGGCGATCCATCCGGCGCCGTTCGGACGTGGCACGCTTCACGTCAGAATCCCTGGCCTTGGCATTGGCATTGTCCTTGGCATTGTCAGATGAAGAGGACGGCACCGTCGAAGCCTGCTGCTCGGCGGGTTTTACGACTTGCGGAGGCGAAGCGGCTGCCGGCTTGAATTGCTCCTTGGGCGGCTCGACTGCGGCTGCTTGCGGGGGATGCGGCGCGGGCGATTCAGCGTTTGCCTGGGTAGTCTGCGTCTCGGATTTGGGCTCAGGCTTTGCTTCGTCCTGCGCCTGCGCAGGCACGACGACTATCGCGCCGAACGTTTTTGAGCCGGTGAGATATTGGACGCGCTCCAAGGGCGCACTCGTTGTTGTCGGTGCGGCGACTGGTTCAGCACGCTGCGCCATCTTGCCGGTATCCGGCCCCTGCTTGGGCGCGATTGGGTGCATGATATTGCCGGCGACGATGCCGCCGCCGAGACCAATCGCCATGGCGGCGACGATCGTTCCGGCACCGACGAAATAAGCTATCGAGGCGCGCATCGATCCACTCCCTCTTTGGAGCGGGTAACGCCTTGGGATTGCCCGATGTTCCAGAAGCGAGCGCGCGGTTCCCTAATCTATGCGTCAGATTTGCTGCGCGACCTTCTCGAGCCCGATGATGCGGGCAAGCTTGCGCACTTCCTCTTTCTGGTCGTCACGCAGCTGGAACAGCAGCGGCATCGCGGCCGACTTCAACTGCTGGACCTCGTCGCAATTGGGATCGATCGGCACGCCCTGCACGTTCGGATTGGACAGCTTGTTTGCCGAGATCTTGCGGACAACGTTGCGCAGCGCTGTCTCGACCGAAGGCCAGTAATATTCCTGCGACGACGACAATTTCAGACGGTCCCGGATGCCCGAGATCTGCACGTCGGAAAGCAGCGAATAGGATTTCTGCGGCTGCGGCTTGGCCACGACCTTCGGCTTGGCCGGGACTTCGACGGCCGGAACCTCTGAAGCGGCCGGAGCCTCGTTCACGTTCGCCTTGGATGTCGGGAAATCGGACGGCGTGGCGGCAGCGAACGCCTGGCGCAGCGGCTCGGCCAGCACGGGCGTTTGCGAGAGCTTGTCGGCTGGAACCTGAACCGGGTCGATTGCGGCCGAAGCCAGCGCCAGCGTCGGAACCAGACGGTCGGCCTTGGCAGCCCGGTTGGTTGCAAGCGGCTTAGGCGGCGTCTGCGAGATCATCTCAGCGCTGACGCTTGGCACGCTGTCACGGCCGAGAATGGCAGTGGTGGCGGCGCCGAGGACGAGGAAGCAGGTCAGCACGACGATGGTGATGGCTTTCGACAAACGTCTCTCCGCGTCCGACTTCAAGTCCACGTGATCACTGCTTGGAAACTGGGCGATAATTAAGGCCTAACCGAGCCATTGCGGCGGCAATCGCGCAGACTGCGGCGACATCGCCCGAAAAACTCAAGAAGATCAGGCAGCTAGCGCCAGATCGTAGGCGTCCTGGATGTCGGCCACGATCTCCGAGGCCTCCCAGACGCCGCGCGGCTCGACCGATTGCAACGTCACCGTCCAATTGCCGCCCCGGCGGGTGCGGGGGACACTGACAATGTCGAAGCGCACACTGCGGCACAGCGGATGGCGGGCCAGCGCATGGGCTACGCGAACGCGAATTTCGTCCAGTGAAGCCGCCGTCTTGGCGTTGAGATAGTCGAAGTCCATCGCCTGTCCCTCTCGGTCCTGATTGGCGCCGTGAGAGGGATTCTTGCCGGGCGTTGGTTAATCTGCCGTTAAGTGAGGGGCTTCGAAGGAGCGCTCGATTAACTGTGATGGGGACAAAAGGCCCCTGCCGGCCACCGCAGTTTTACGGGGAGAGGCGGTCACCCCGCCTCTCGATACTCGGCGACCGTCCGCGCGACGAGATCGTCGACCGCCATCACGTCGGTCACGCCCGATATCGAATGCCCGCCGCTCCAGATATCGCGCCAGCGCTTTGGGCGGCTCTCGCGTGCGTTGACGTCGATGTCCTTGCCGATGTCGATCGCGCCCCGCGCCGGCAGATCGTCGGGGTCGAGACCGGCTGCCACGATCGACGGCTTGAGCATGCTGGTCTGCAGGCCCGTGAACGCGGTGGTCAGCAGAATGTCGTCCGCGCTGCCGTCGACCAGCATTCGCTTGTGACGCTCGTCCGCCATGCTCTCGCGCGTCGCTATGAATTTTGTGCCCATGTAGCCAAGATCGCAGCCGAGCACTTCGGCCGCATGCAGCGCGCGGCCGTCGCTGATGCCGCCCGCGAGCACGACGATGCCATCGTAGAATGCGCGCACTGCCCGGACGAAGGCAAACGGGTTGAGCCAGCCGGTCTGCCCGCCGGCGCCCGCGGTGAGCAGTACGAGCCCGTCGGCGCCGGCCTCCGCCGCGCGCCGGGCGTGGCGGATCGAGGCCACGTCCGCCAACACCAGCGCTCCAGCTTCATGCAGCGGCTTCAACACCGGCTCGGGCGATCCAACAGAGGTAATGACGATCTCCGGCTTGTGGCGCAGCAGCACAGCGAGATCCTGCTCCAGCCGCGCGTTGGAGCGATGCACGATCAGGTTCGGGCAGAGTGGCGCGGCCGTGCGACCGGTTTGATCCTCGCGATGCCGCAGCCGCGTCTCAATTTCGGTGAGCCACGCCTCAAGCTGTTCCGCGCTACGGCAGTTCACAGTAGGGAAGCTGCCGATCACACCGTTACGGCAGGCCGCGACCATGAGCTCGACGCCCGACACCAGAAACATCGGCGCCGCGATCAAAGGCAGACTGAGACGATCGCGAAAGCGTTGCAGTCGATCGGACGTCACGAACCTCCCTGTCACTCTTGCCTCCTTGCGCGGGCTTTGTCGTTCCATCCCGCATTCCCTGTGCTAGCCTTGCGCGCAACATTGGCACGTCAAAAGCCGATGACAAAGCAATGAGGAAACATATGTCCGATCCGCTCCACGCATCGTCTCCGGCTTGTGCGCAGACGCTACGGGCACTGTCGCGCTATCCTGGCCGCACCGCTTTCGCCTGGCCCGGCGGATCGCTGAGCTATCAGGGCACAATCGACCTGATCGGACGCATCCAGAGCGTATTCATGCGCCTTGGATTGCAGCCCGGCGCGCGTGTCGCTCTCCTCACCGCCAATCGCGCCGACACCTGGTGCGCCGGTGTCGCCGCGCAATTGTCCAGGCTCTGCATCACCTGGCTGCATCCTCTGGGGTCGCGAGGAGACCAGCTCTTCCAGCTCGAGGATTCCGGGGCCGAGATGCTGGTGGTCGATGCGGCCTCCTTCCGCGAGCGCGGCGGCGAGCTTGCCGCACAGGCGGGGCAGCTCAAGGCGGTCTTCACCATGGGACCGGCCGACTATGGCGTCGACCTGTTGCAGGCGATCGAGATCGAAGGCCACGCCACCGCGCTGTGCCTCGCCGGCGCCGACGATCTCGCGACGCTGAACTACACCGGCGGGACGACCGGAAAATCCAAGGGCGCGCTGCGCTATCATCGCGAGAACAGCGGGGCGGCAGGTGCGATCCTCGCCGACTTCGAAATTCCAGAGGCGGCGCGCTATCTGACGGTCGCTCCGATCAGCCATGTCGCGGGCACAAAGGTGCTGCCGACCCTGATGCGCGGCGGCACCGTCCACATGCTGAAGGGTTTTGATCCCGAGGCGGTACTGGCCACCATCGCGCGCGAGCGGATCAATTTCACATTGTTCGTGCCCACCATGATCTACGTGCTGCTCGATCATCCCGCGCTGGGCAAGACCGACCTCTCCTCGCTCGAGCTTGTGCTCTATGGCGCCTCCGCGATGTCGCCGAGCCGGCTGATCGAGGGGATCGAGCGCATCGGGCCGGTGTTTTCGCAGCTCTACGGCCAGACCGAATGCTATCCCGTCTCGGTGCTGCGCAAGGCAGATCACAATCCCAAGACGCCGGAGCTGTTCCTGTCCTGCGGTTTCCCGATCGCGGCTTGCGAGGTCGAGATCCTCGACGACAACGACCAGGAGGTGAAGACGGGCGAAGCCGGCGAGATCTGCGTGCGCGCTCCACATGTCATGGCGGAGTACTGGAAGCGGCCGGACATCACCGCCGAAACGCTGAAGAACGGCTGGGTGCATACCGGCGACATCGCGCGCAAGGACGATCGCGGCTACATGTTCATCCTCGACCGCAAGAAGGACATGATCGTCTCTGGCGGTTTCAACATCTTTCCACGCGAGGTCGAGGACGTGCTGTCGCAGCATGCGGACGTGGCGATGGTCGCGGTCGTCGGTATCCCCGACGAGAAATGGGGCGAAGCCGTCACCGCCGTCGTCGTCCTGCGCGAGGGCGCAAAACCTGATGCCGATGAGCTGATCAATCTGGTGAAGACGCGAAAGGGCTCGGCGCATGCGCCGAAGCAGATCCAGTTCGTGAAGCAACTGCCGATGACCGGCGTCGGCAAGGTCGACAAGAAAGTACTGCGCGCGAGCTTTTGGGGCGGACGGGACCGGATGGTGGGATAGACACCCCGGAATTCTACGGTGTCGTTGTGGCCCCGGCACCACAACGCGCAACGGAGTGAGTGCCGGCGATGCCCACGCAATTGCGGGCGAATCAGGGAATCAACTAGACCGCTAGCGGGGCTGGGAAGCGGAGTGTGAAATGAGAGTCGCTTCCCTGGAAAGTGCGTTGGCCGCGGTCACGTTGATCACGGCCATCATCGTGGTGCTGTGGGAGATCAAGATCTTCTACGGCGTGTGAACAGGCAGGATGCCGCGCCGAACAAGAGACCTTCGAACAGAAGGCTCGCGACCAGGCATCCCTTCCGCGGCGGCGGAAGCCTGCCGTTCAACCGGCCAAGGGAGCGATCGCGGCGCTCGCCGTCACGCTCACCGCTTCTCGATCACCAGGCTTTGCACCGCGCGGCCGAAATAGCCCTGCCGGTCGGCGAGCCGCGACATCGCAAGCCCGGCGCCGTCAGGACCGATCCAGGAGTCGCCGTCGAGCAGGATCCATTCGCCGATGGGCTGGCGCGAAAAGCTGACGGTGAGGTCGGCGTTGATGTAGGTCCAGGCGCGGAAGTCGAGCGTCGAGGCGGTGCCGTTGGAGAAATCGGCGGCGACCACGGCGCGCATCGCCTGCGAGAGCGCTTCGCCTGCGATCAGGGGATGGTCGACCCGAAACCAGATTGCGCCCGCGCCAGCCTGGCCGAAGCGGCCGCGCGCGGCGCGCATCGAGACCGAACGTACGAACGGGCTGGTGGCGGCATGACCGTCCTCGACCAGCGAATCCTCGGGCGACGGCAATTCGACCGGCAGCGCCTTGACGTCGTCGGGGAGCGCCAGCGCCTGGCGCTTGATCTTGAGCACGGTCGCGCCGACGACCTGCACGCCGTCGGCGAGCAGCTTGACCCCGCAGAGCTGGATCTTGCGGCCCTCGCGCAAGATCTCGGTCGCAATCGTGAGCGGCGCCACCGGCACGGGGCGCATCAGATCGATGGTGACGCGCGCGATGTCCATCGTTACAGGCGTCGGAATGCGCTCAGCCGCCCACGTCACCAGTGAGGCCGGCGCCGAACCGTGCTGCATACGCCGGTCCCACGGGCCCGCGGCGTCCGGGCTGGTGACGACGCTGTTGCCGTCGACGCGGTAAATGGGGGTCATGCCGTACTCGATCTCGGGTGGCGTTCCCCGGACGCAGCGTAACGCTCTTGCGGTGCGCTGCTGATCCGGGGTCCAGTTGTCGTGGCGATGGGTCCCGGCTCTGCGGCGCGGCACCATAGCGCGTCGAAGACGCGCGTGAACGCGCTTATGACGCCGCACCGGGTCCGGGACACCACAGCGATCACAACGGCGGATCGACGGCTTCGTCGTATTCCTTCTTGAATCGCGCGATCATTTCGGCGGCGGGCACGATGCCGTCGATGCTGCCGACACCCTGGCCCGAACCCCAGATTTCTTTCCAGGCTTTTGGCTTGGCGCGCTCGCCGGAGGCGTCGGTGCCGAAGTTCATCTTGGAGGGATCGGAGGTCGGCAGGTTTTCCGGATCCATGCCGGCGGCGAGGATCGACGGCTTCAGATAGTTGCCGTGCACGCCGGTGAAGAGGTTGGAATAGACGATGTCGTCGGCGTTCGCGCCCGCGATCATCTCCTTGTACGTCTCGACCGCATTGGCTTCCTTGGTGGCAATGAAGGCCGAGCCGATATAGGCAAAGTCGGCGCCCAGGATGCGCGCAGCGCGGATCGCCTTGCCGTTGCCGATGGCGCCTGACAGCGCGATCGGGCCGTCAAACCATTTTCGCGTCTCGGCAACGAAAGCCAACGGCGAGATCGTGCCGGCATGGCCGCCGGCGCCGGCCGCGACCAGGATCAGGCCGTCGGCGCCCTTCTCGATCGCCTTGTGCGCGAATTTCTGGTTGATCACGTCGTGGAAGACGATGCCGCCCCAGCCGTGCACCGCCTGATTGAGCTCTTCGCGCGCACCGAGCGACGAAATGACGATCGGCACCTTGTACTTGGCGCAGAGCTGCATGTCGTGGTCGAGCCGGTTGTTCGACTTGTGCACGATCTGGTTGACCGCGAACGGCGCCGACGGCTTGTCGGGATGGGCGCGGTCATAGGCCGCGAGCTCTTCGCTGATCCGCGCCAGCCACTCGTCGAGCAGTTCCGGCGGCCGCGCGTTCAGCGACGGAAACGATCCGACCACACCCGCCTTGCACTGCGCGATCACAAGATCGGGCACCGAGATGATGAAGAGCGGCGAACCGATCACGGGGATCGACAGGCGTCCCTTGAACAAGGCAGGCATGGACATTGCGAGAAGGTCCTCTGTTGGCGGTCAAATGGAAGTTGGGGGCCATACCAACAAGGCAATCTTTCCACTGTCAAGTATTGCGTTCTGACGCCATGACGGACGCCGTTACCGCAATTCCAAGCTACGGAATTCGCTGCGGGGCCGACGACATCACGCAATCAGATCCGGATTGATCAGCCGCTCGAATGAGAACATCTCGTCCCATGTCTCCTGCGTCAGCAGCTTGCGCTCGACCACGACGATCTGGTGCAGCGATTTGCCGCTCTTGTAGCCCTCGCGCGCGATCTCGGCGCATTGCTTGTAGCCGAGCAGCGGCTTCAGCACGGTGACGATGCCAAGCGAATTGAGCACCATGTTGCGGGTGTGCTCTTCGTTGGCAGTGATGCCCACGACGCAATTCTCGCGCAGGCTGTTGACCGCGCGCTCCATGGTACGGATCGAGAAGAACAGCGCGAACGAGATCACCGGCTCCATCACGTTGAGCTGGAGCTGGCCGGCGGACGCTGCGAGCGTCACCGTGGTGTCGAGCCCGATGACGAGGAAGCTGGTCTGGTTGACGACCTCGGGGATCACCGGATTGACCTTGCCGGGCATGATCGAGGAGCCCGGCTGAAGCTGCGGCAGGTTGATCTCGTTGAAGCCCGCACGCGGCCCCGAGGCGAGCAGGCGGATGTCGTTGCAGATTTTTGTCAGTTTGCTCGCGGTGCGTTTGAGCACACCGGAGAGCTGCACATAGGCGCCGGTATCCGACGTCGCCTCGACGAGGTCGCCGGCGAGGATGAAGTCGATGCCGGTGAGCGCGCTCAGGTGCCGGACCGCAAGTTTTGGATAGCCATGCGCCGCGGTGACGGAGGTGCCGATCGCAGTGGCGCCGAGATTGACCTCGCGCAGCAACGCGCGCGCCTCCGAGATGCGATCGACCTCCTCGCCCATCGTGGTGCCCCATCCGCGGAATTCGGCGCCGAGCGACATCGGCACCGCGTCCTGCAAATGTGTGCGGCCCATCTTCAGCACGCGCTCGAACTCCCGGCCCTTGGCGAAGAACGCCTCCTGGAGCTGGCGTAACGCGGTCATGTAGCTCTCGAGCCGCAGGATCAGCGCCAGCCGAAAGGCAGTCGGATAGGTGTCGTTGGTTGACTGGCCGTAATTGACGTGATCGTTGGGGCTGACATGCTGATAGTCGCCCTTGGCAAAGCCGAGCGATTCCAGCGCGAGATTGGCGATCACCTCGTTGGCGTTCATGTTGGTGGAGGTGCCGGCGCCGCCCTGGATGAAGTCGGTGACGAACTGGTCCATCATGTCGCCGGCGATGACGCGGTCGCAGCCCACGATGATGGCTTCCGCGACTTTGGTGTCCACCGCGCCGAGATCGCGATTGGCCATGGCCGCAGCCTTCTTCACGTAACCGAGCGCCTTCACGAAGTAAGGCTCCTGGTTCATCGGAATGCCGGTGATGTGGAAGTTCTCCTTCCCGCGGATGGTCTGGACGCCGTAATAGATGTCGTCGGCGATCTCACGCTGTCCGAGGAAGTCCTGCTCCGTACGGCTCATGGGCGCTCCTTGCTTGCTCGCGCGACGTCCTCAGTTCTGGCACAACGCGCTGGTGACGAAGGTATCAGTGCGGCAGTCGTCCGGCTTGCGTTGCCTGCCCGGGATCAGAACCTTGGCCGAGCATTTCTCCGCGGAATCGGCATTCAGGCTCTTGCCTTCCGTGTAGCCCTTGCTCTGGCAGAGTTTGTCGGCGGCGAGCTTGCAGTCGGGCGCGCCGTTCGACGAGGCCGGACAGGCCACGCGTCCCGACACCATGCTCGACGGCTTCGCCAGGCGCGACAAATCGTTGATGGTCTCGCTCGGGCTTTTGATCGGCGGCAGGATCGAGGGCAGCTTGTCGAACAGCTTGCCCATTTCGTTGATCAGCCCGGGATTGTCCTCACGCGCCGGCCGTGACGAAGGAGCTGATGTCGAGCGCGGCGGCGCGGCCTGCGGTCCTTGCTCCTGCAAGTCGAGCGCTGGCGGCGCGGATTGCGGCCATCCGGTACCGCCAGCAGCCAGCAGGAGCGAAAGCACCGCAAATATCAGCGTCCCCGGTCGCAGGACCGGAATGCCGGATCGAAGCATCATGACGGCAACCGTAGCCGAACCTGGCGCGGCCGCAAAGCGCCTCGGGCTAGATCAATTTGGGTTAGATCAACTTGATCGCGATCACAAAGCCGAGCACCAGCACGGCGGCGCCGATCGCCACCCAGAGACCGAGATGCTTCTCGATCCTGACCCGGATCCAATCGCCATAGCGATTGAGCAGGATCGCGACGATGAAAAAACGACCGCCGCGCGCGACGATCGAGCAGATCATGAACAGGACGAGATTGTAGCCGGCAAAGCCCGAGGTGATCGTGACGAGCTTGTAGGGGATCGGCGTCAGTCCCTTGAGCAGGATGATCACCGCGCCCCACTCGGCATAGGAGGCGCGAAAGGCATCGACCTTGTCGCCGAGGCCATAGACCTGGATCAGCCAGTGACCGACCGAGTCGAACAGCAGCGCGCCGATGGCATAGCCGAGCAGGCCGCCCAGCACCGACGTCGCGGTGCAGATCGCCGCATAGATCCAGGCGCGCTGCGGGCGCGCCAGCGACATCGGAATCAGCATCACGTCCGGCGGGACGGGAAAGAAGGAGCTTTCTGCGAAAGCCACGGCACCCAGGATCCAGAGCGCGTAAGGCTTGTGAGCGGCGTCGATGCACCAATCGTAGATACGTTTCAGCATGGCGCCGCGATGAAGCACCATCGGACGGATTTGTCCATCGCCAGTTTTGTGACGTTTCTAGTGGCGCTTCCGCGCCACGCGACCCTCGATCGCGACAATTGGCCGCCTGGCGGCCACGCGCGGTGACGCAACTTTGGGCAGCTTCATCGCCGATTTCGGCAGCTTCTCGGCGATGCCGAGCATGTCTTCCCGCCGGGTCATTTCGCGCCAGACGTCCTCGGGACGCACGCCGGCCGAGGCCCAGAGCACAGTGAGATTGTAGAGCAGATCGGCGCTTTCCCGGATCACGGCTTCGCTGTCGCCATTGACCGCATCGATGACCACCTCGATGGCCTCTTCGGCCAGTTTTTTCGCCATTTTGGAGGGCCCACGCTGAAACAGCCGGGCTGTACGCGATGTTGCCGGATCAAGGTCCCTGGCCGCGAGTACAGCCAGATATAGCCGCTCAAGCGAATCACTCATGGTCCTGAAAACTACTCTAAACCAATGGCGGGCGCGTTAACGTCTGACAATAAACTGCCAAACAGGCCATCGCGGCAAGCGCGACGGCCTGTTGTCGTCAATTCTTCGTAGCCGGGCTTAGTAACAGGTCGAGGCGTAGCCTTGGCCACCCTGCGCGGACTGATAAGGACCGCCGCAACGGTGGAACGGGCGCGGACCAATATACGAGTCGCTGCCGTAATAGACCGGGCCGTCATCATAGTAGGCCGGCCCGCCACCGTAATAGGCCGGGGCATCATAGGCGTAGGCGTCACGGCTCGCGGCGATCGCAAGCCCGGTGCCGATGGCGCCGGCAATGGCCGCGCCGGCAAGGGCCGCACCGCCGCCGCCATGCCAGTGGCGGCCGCCGGCGTATGAGGCGGTCGGGGCGACCGCGGTCAACGCCAGCACCGCGGCGGTTGCAATAGCGGCCTTGCAGCCGGCAAACTGCGAAAAGCTGTCAAACATGTCCTGGACCCTCCTTGGGACCTCGAATGGTGCCTGACGACAGGCTCATGTCTTTCAAACACCCACATCCCATCTTGGGTTCCCCAACCCCAACACAAGCTGAACGGGGTTGCGTGATCGTGACGCAACCGCCGCTCATCCGCCGTTCATGTTGGCGCGGAGAGACTGCTCCGCCAGCCGGCGCTGCGAGCGTCACGAGATCACAACAAGGCGAGACCGGCGCGACTGATGTTCAGATTCAAGACGACCGCCCTTCGCTGCCTGCAAGCCCTTGCAATCTCGCTTGCCGCGCTGACTGCACGCGATGTCACGGCGGCTGAGACCGCCGCGCCCTCTATTGCGATCCACTTCGCCTTCGACCGTCCGATCGATGCAAGCATGGCGCCGTTCTTCCTGGCTGCAAAGGACGGCAGCTTCGGCGCCGAACGTCTCAACGTCTCCTTCAGCAGCACGGCCGGATCGCCGGAGGCGCTCGCGCGCGTCGCCAAGGGCGAAAGCGAGCTCGCGCTGGTCGACATCAACGAGCTGATCCGCTTCCGCGATAAGGACGATGCGGCACCGGTCAAGGCGGTGTTCCTGCTGTTCAACCGTGCGCCCTACGCGATCGTCGCCCGCAGGAGCCGCGGCATCCATCTGCCGCCCGATCTCGACGGCAAGACCGTCGGCGTCGCCGATAGCGACCTGTCGATGCGGCTGTGGCCGGCGCTAGCGCAGCAGAACGGCATCAACACGGCGCACATGAAATTCCACAGGATCAGCGCCGCCGTGCGCGAGCCGATCCTCTCCGCGGGACAGATCGATGCCGTCGCCGGCTTCAGCTATCTCTCGGCAGTGAACCTGCGCGATCGCGGCGTACCCGGCGGCGATCTCGTCGTGCTTCGCTATGCCGACTATGGCTGCGAGGCTTATGGCTTTGCCGTCGTGGTCAACCCGGCTTTCGCCGCGGCCAAGCCGGACGCCGTGAAGGGATTCGTCCGCGCATTGATCGCAGGCATCAACGCGACCGTGAAAGAGCCGGCGCGTGCGGCGGACGAAGCCGCGAGCCGCATCGACGACGGCGACCGCAATCTCGAATTGGCGCGCCTGCGCACCGTCCTCGTCGACAATATCCAGACCGACGAAGTCCGTCGCAACGGCCTCGGCGGCATCGATCCCGCGCGCATGGACCGCTCGATCGACCAGATCGCGCAGGATTTCAAATTCCGCAAGAAGCCGGTTGCGGGGGATATCTTCGACGACCGGTTCCTGCCGCCGGTTGCAGGGCGGCTGATCAACTGAGCATCGTGGTGCACCACTTTCGAATTTGAAAACGGTGATGCCTATCGGGTCGATTTCGAACAAGATCACTAACACCGAGCCGAGATTGACTCGGCGTGGAGCTGCCATGGTCGAATATCCTGCCAAGCGAAATCCCCGCCGCTGTCCCGTTCATCCCGGCGCGGTGCTTCGCGAGGACATGCTGCCGGCCTCAGGCAAGACCAAGGTTGAGATCGCGCGCCTGTTAGGCATCTCGCGGCAGCATCTTCACGACATCATGGAAGAGAAGAAGCCCCTGTCGCCGGAGGTAGCGGTCCGTGTCGGGAAGCTGTTTGGAGGCGGCGCCGGGATCTGGGTCCGGCTGCAGGTTGCCCACGACACGTGGCACGCGGAACAGACGGTGGACGTCAGCCATATCCCCACGTTGAAGGTGGCCTGAGCCGTCCACACCAATGTAGTCTTGCAGCCGTTCAACTGGTTGACTGACGACCTTCCCACGGTTCAGCGTATCGCATGCCCATCCTCCGTCTCTACACCCGCGTTCTCGAACTGCTCGGCAAGGAAGCAGGGCTCGGCTGGCTGCTGGCGTTTGCCAATCTCCTGCTTGCCGCCTCGCAGTTCGCAGAACCCGTGCTGTTCGGCCGGATCGTCGACGTGCTCTCCGGCAAGACGGTTGCCGGATCGGACTCGGCCTGGCCGTTTCTGATGGCCTGGGTCGCATTCGGGCTGTTCACCATCGCCTGCAGCGCGCTCGTGGCCTTGCAGGCCGACCGGCTCTCGCACCGCCAGCGCCAGGCGGTGCTGACCGACTATTTCGAGCACATCCTGCAATTGCCGCTGACCTTCCATTCCGGCACACATTCGGGCCGGCTGATGAAGGTGATGCTCAACGGCACCGATGCGCTGTGGCGGCTCTGGCTCGGCTTCTTCCGCGAGCACTTTGCCGCGATCCTGTCGGTCGTGGTGCTGCTGCCGCTATCATTGTACCTGAACTGGCGGCTCGCGATCCTGCTGTTCGTGCTTTGCATCGTCTTCACGGCGCTGACGACCTTCGTGGTGCGCAGAACCTTCGGCATGCAGATGGAGGTGGAGGAGCACTATAGCGAGCTCTCCGCGCGGGCTTCCGACGCCCTCGGCAACGTCGCGCTGGTGCAGAGTTTCGTGCGCGTCGAATCCGAGGTGAAGGGCTTGCGCTCCGTCGCCGACCAGTTGCTCGCGGCGCAAATGCCGGTGCTGTCGTGGTGGGCGCTCGTCACCGTCATCACGCGCGCCTCCACCACCATCACCGTGCTCGCGATCTTCACACTGGGCATCTCGCTGCACGACCAGGGGCTGACCTCGGTCGGCGAAATCGTGATGTTCGTGAGCTTCGCGACGCTTCTGATCCAGAAGCTCGAGCAGGTCGTGAGCTTCATCAACAACGTATTCATGGAAGCCCCGCGCCTGCGCGAGTTTTTCAACGTGCTCGATGCCGTGCCCGCGGTGCACGACCGACCCGATGCGATCGACGCGGGTCGGCTCTCCGGCCTCGTCGAATTCAACGACGTCACCTTCTCCTATGACGGCAAACGGCCGGCGATCGAGGATCTCTCCTTCACCGCTCTGCCAGGCCAGACCATTGCGCTGGTCGGCGCGACCGGCGCCGGCAAGTCGACGGCGATTGCGCTGCTGCATCGCGCCTTCGATCCGCAGTCCGGCTTCATTAGGATCGACGGCATGGACGTGCGCGGGGTGACGCTGACATCGCTGCGGCGGAACATCGGCGTGGTCTTTCAAGAGGCGCTGCTGTTCAATCGCTCGATCGCGGAGAATCTGCGCGTCGGCAAGCCGGACGCCACTGAGGCGGAGATGCGCAAGGCGGCAGGGCGCGCACAGGCGCTCGAATTCATCGAGCGCAGCGGCGGCTTCGAGACCAATGCCGGCGAGCGCGGCCGCATGCTGTCCGGCGGCGAGCGCCAGCGACTGTCGATCGCCCGCGCACTGCTGAAAGATCCGCCGCTCCTGATCCTGGACGAGGCGACCAGCGCGCTCGACGCCGTCACCGAGGCCAAGGTGAATGCCGCTCTCGACGAAGTGATGAAGGGGCGCACCACCTTCGTGATCGCCCACCGTCTCTCCACCATCCGCAATGCCACGCGGATCCTGGTGTTCGAGAACGGGCGTGTGATCGAAAGCGGAACTTTCGATGAACTCGTGGCCAAAGGCGGCCATTTCGCCGAGCTCGCCAGGGCCCAGTTCATGGTTCGGGAGAACGCACGGGCCAGCGTGACAGCTGCTGAGGCTGCCGCGACTGCCGCCCGGTCGCCTTAGCAAGTCTTCATGGGACCGTCGAAATTCGGCCTATTTCATTGCGGAATACCCCGCTGATGCCCCTATTCCCGACGCACCAGCCGGTATAGGTTTGCGACGCCGCAAGCGGCGGCGCTGGATTCAGAACCGAACATCAGATCACGAGAGCCGACCGGAACCGGCGGGTCTCCAAGGACCGGAATCGGATAGTGCACGCTCTTCGCCCGCTGCTTCGTAAATCCCTGTTCAACCTGTTCGCTGCGACACTCGCATGCGCCGCATCGCTCGCGCCGCGCGCGGCGAGCGCCGAAGCATTGCTGCTGATCGAGGCCGACACCGGCAAGGTGTTGCAGGCGGAAAACGCGACCATTCCCTGGTATCCGGCTTCCGTCACCAAGATCATGACCGCCTATGTCACGCTGAAGGCGGTCAAGGACGGCAAGCTTACGCTCGACACGCTGATTACGGTGTCGCCGACAGCGGCCTCGCAATCGCCCTCGAAGATGGGATTCCGTCCGGGAACACAGCTCACCGTCGACAACGCGCTGAAGATGATGATGGTGAAGTCGGCGAACGACATGGCCGTTGTGCTCGCCGAAGGCGTAGGCGGCTCGATCGACGGCTTCTCCGCGATGATGAACGACACCGCGCAGAGACTCGGCATGACGCAGACGAGCTACGTCAATCCGAACGGTCTGCCTGCCGACGGCCAGATCACGTCGGCGCGCGACCTCGGCATTCTCGCGCGCTCGTTCCTGCGCGACCTGCCGGAATACGAATACTTCGTGCACATCCCGGCGATCCGCTTCGGCAAGCGCGTCACTGGCAATTTCAACAAGCTGATCGGCCGCTATCCCGGTGCCGATGGTTTCAAGACCGGCTTCATCTGCGCCTCGGGCTACAACCTCGTTGCGTCGGCGACACGCAATGGCCGGAGACTGATTGCGGTGGTGCTCGGCGCCAATTCCGGCACCGCGCGCGCGGTGAAGGCAGCCCAGCTGCTCGAGCGCGGCTTCTCGCAAGACAATCTCACCTGGCTCCGCCCCTCGCTCGGCACCGTCGAAAAGCTGGTGCCGGTCGACGCCTCGCCGCCGAACCTGCGCGAGGACATGTGCGGCGGCCATCGCAAGCGGCCCGCCAGCGACGACGACGACGCACTGATCGCCACCAATGGCGGCACGAGCGGATCGGCCTCCGCCACCGGCGGCGAAGCCCAGGTGACGTTCTTCACCGCTGGGCTTCAACCTCCCTTGATGAAGGCCTCCGAGCTGATGGCCACGGCCGCGGCGGCCGCGGAGCCCGTGCTGGTCTATACCGGCCCGACCCGCACCGGTACCGCCCTGATCGCCGCGGTCGCGGCCGATGCCGACCAGCAGGCCACCCCAAAGCCGCGTGGCAAGAAGTCGCGCGTCGCCAAGAAGCCTGACGCGGCCGACAAGCCGAAGGATGCCAAGACGGACGCCAAGACTGAGGCCAAGACCGAGGCCAAGACCGCGGCGGCGAAGCCGGTTGCCAAGCCAGCCGACGGCAAGAGCGCTGCCAAGCCGGCCGGGACCAAGCACGCTGCGGCCAAGTCGGATTCAGCAAAGTCCGATGCGGCGGCAAAACCTGCGGCAAGCGGCGATCAGGCACCCAAGCCCGCCAAGCCAAAGGCAGCGACCAAGCCCGCCGCCAAGCCGGCCAACAACAGTTAGCGGCGCGCCGAGCTGAGACCACGCCCACTTTGCACTGCGGCCGCGCGGTTTGGCAGGATTCCGGTAGCCACTCCCTGGCCTTTGCCCTAAGTCACGACGACTTGCCACCCGTTCCGGCAAGCTCGATACTGGCGGCAATGAGGCAAGCCCGAGACACAACGGGCTCTGGTAAATGAGGGGAGTTTTCGATGGAGCGCATCTGGCTCAAGCAATATCCGCCCGGCGTGCCTGCTGATATCGAGCCGACGCAATACTCATCGCTGGTCGACCTGTTGGAGGAGAGCTTTTCGAAGTTCGCCGACCGCAAGGCGTTCATCTGCATGGACAAGTCGATCAGCTATCGCGACCTCGATCAGATGTCGGTCGCGCTGGCCGCATATCTGCAAGGCCGTGGGCTCCAGCGCGGTGCTCGCGTCGCCCTCATGATGCCGAACGTGCTGCAATATCCGGTCGCGACCGCCGCGGTGCTGCGCGCCGGTTTCGCCGTGGTCAACGTCAACCCGCTCTACACACCGCGCGAGCTCGAGCACCAGCTCAAGGATTCCGGCGCCGAAGCCATTATCGTGCTGGAGAATTTTGCCCATACCGTCGAGCAGGTGATCGCGAAGACGCAAGTGAAGCACGTCATCGTCGCCAGCATGGGCGACCTGCTCGGCTTCAAGGGCGTGATCGTCAATCTCGTCGTCCGCCGCGTCAAAAAGATGGTGCCGGCCTGGTCGCTGCCGGGCGCGGTGTCGTTCAACGATGCGTTATCGGCTGGCCGCGGCGCGACGTTCAACAAACCGAAACTGTCGCCCGGCGACGTCGCCTTCCTGCAATATACCGGCGGCACCACCGGCGTCTCCAAGGGCGCCACCCTGCTCCACCGCAACATCGTCGCCAACGTGTTGCAGAACGACGCCTGGCTCCAGCCGGCGATAGTCGCACCCCCGCATGTCGATCAGCTCATGATCGTTTGCGCGCTGCCACTCTACCACATCTTCGCGCTGACGGCCTGCTACCTGCTCGCGGTGCGCGCCGGCGGCTGTAATCTGCTGATCCCCAATCCGCGCGACATCGCAGGCTTCGTCAAGGAGCTGGCAAAATACCAGGTCAACAGCTTCCCGGCTGTGAACACGCTCTACAACGGATTGATGCACCATCCCGATTTCAAGAAACTCGACTTCTCCAAGCTGAAGATTTCCAACGGCGGCGGCATGGCGGTGCAGCGCCCCGTGGCCGAGCAATGGAAGGAGGTGACCGGCTGCTTCATCGCCGAAGGCTACGGCCTGTCGGAGACATCGCCGACGCTGACCTGCAATCCCGCGACCACGACCGAGTTCTCGGGATCGATCGGCATTCCCGTGCCCTCGACCTGGATTTCGATCCGCGACGACGACGGCAACGAGCTGCCGCTCGGCCAGCCCGGCGAGATCTGCGCCAAGGGCCCGCAGGTGATGTCGGGCTACTGGAACAGACCGGACGAGACCGCGAAGGTGATGACCGCCGACGGCTATTTCCGCACCGGCGACATCGGCGTGATGGACGAGACCGGCTACACCAAAATCGTCGACCGCAAGAAGGACATGATCCTGGTCTCCGGCTTCAACGTCTATCCCAACGAGATCGAGGAAGTGATCGCGAGCCATCCGGGCGTGCTCGAATGCGCCGTGATCGGCATTCCCGATTCCAAGTCGGGCGAGGCGGTGAAAGCGTTCCTGGTCAAGAAGGATCCGAACCTCACGGCCGAAGCCGTGATCAAGTTCTGCCAGGAGCAGCTCACCGGCTACAAGGTGCCCAAGCAGATCGAATTCCGAACCGACCTGCCGAAGACCAATGTCGGCAAGATCCTGCGCCGGCAATTGCGCGACGAGAAGAAGGCGGAGGCGGCGTAGCCGCTCCCTGGATTCATGCCTGACGCAGGCGACATCACGCCGGCCGGCATTCTCGCGTTCTGGCGGGAGGCCGGTCGCGAGCGCTGGTACAAGCACAGCGACGCTTTCGACGCGGAGGTCAGGCGTCGCTTTCTTCTGCTATGGAAGAGGGCGATCGCCGGCGAGCTGGCCTCCTGGGAAGACAGCGACGAGGGCGCGCTGGCGCTCGTCATTGCGCTCGACCAGTTTCCCCGCAACATGTTCCGCGGCACGCCGGAAGCCTTTGCCAGCGACGCGCTGGTGCGCAACGTCGCCCGCCGCGCAATCGAGAGGGGCACAGATCGCAGGATCGATCCCATCCTGCTCGAATTCCTCTATTTGCCCTTCATGCATTCCGAGCACCTATCCGACCAGTTGCATTGCGTCGCGCTGTTTCAGAACACCGACGACGCCGAGAACCTGAAATACGCGCGGGAGCACGCCGACATCATCCAGCGGTTCGGCCGCTTCCCCCACCGCAACCGGCTCCTGGGACGCGAGACCACCGAGGACGAGCAGGCCTTCCTCGACGGCGGCGGTTTTGCCGGCTGATGACATAACGGTGAAGGACCGCGCCCCTCGCCGCCTCCCAACCTGCAACATTGTGCAGCGCCGCCGCACGGTCTAAAAAGCGGGACCGATTTTCAGGGAGACTTCACGATGACAATCCAGACTGGCGACAAGCTGCCCGAGGCGAAATTCCGCGTGATGACGGCGGAAGGTCCGCAGGTGAAGACCACCGACGATATCTTCAAGGGCAAGAAAGTGGCGCTGTTCGCGGTGCCCGGCGCCTATACCGGCACCTGCCACAAGATGCATCTGCCGAGCATCTTCCTCAACGCCTACGCCATGAAGGACAAGGGCGTCGAGACCATCGCCATCGTCTCCGTCAACGACGCCTTCGTCATGAACGCCTGGAAGCGCGACACCGACCAGCGCGACGAGGCCATCTTCCTCGCCGACGGCAATGCCGACTTCGCCAAGGCGATCGGCATGGAGCTCGACGCCTCCGGCAACGGTCTCGGCATCCGCTCCAAGCGCTATTCGATGCTGGTCGAGGACGGCGTGGTCAAGAAGCTGAACCTCGAGGCGATGCCCGGCAAGGTCGAGGTGTCCGGCGGCGATACGCTGCTCGGGCAGCTGTAAGGCGGCCAGCGCTTTTAGCCTTAACCACAACTGTCATCGCCCGCGAAAGCGGGCGATCCAGTACGCCGAGACCTCTCGGCTGAATGATAAGCGTCTCTGGAATACTGGATCGCCCGGTCAAGGCCGGGCGATGACAGTTGAGAATGAGGCGACGACGCCTCGCGCTACTCCGCCACCCGCTGCTGCAATCGCGCCTTCACGATCCCGTCGCGCGCGAGCTGATCGGCGCGTTCGTTCTCGGGATGCCCGGCGTGGCCCTTGACCCAATGCCAGCGCACGTCATGCGCCTTCAGCGCGGCATCGAGGCGCTGCCATAGCTCGACATTCTTCACCGGCTTCTTGTCGGCGGTGCGCCAACCATTGCGCTTCCAGCCATGGATCCAGCCGGTGATGCCCTGGCGGACATATTGGCTGTCGGTGTAGAGATCGACGGTGCACGGTTTCTTCAGTGCTTCCAACGCGGAGATCGCCGCCATCAACTCCATCTGGTTGTTGGTGGTGTGACGCTCGCCGCCGTTCAGCTCCTTTTCCTTGTCGCCGAACTTCAGGATCGCGCCCCAGCCGCCGGGCCCGGGATTTCCCGAGCAGGCGCCGTCGGTATAGATCGTGACAACTGGAATCTCGCTCACGCGACCAGTCCTGACGGCATCAGCCCATAGTCGCGCACGGTGGAAACACTCTGATGGAAGCGCAACTTGCGGACATATTCCAGCGGATCCTTCGGCCGAACCAGTGCGCCAGGCGGAACGTTGAGCCAGTCGACCAGCCGCGTCAGCAGGAAGCGGATCGCGGCGCCGCGCGCGAGCAGCGGCAGTGCTGCCTCTTCCGCCTCGGAGAGCTTTCGCACGCGGCCATAGGCATTGAGGAAGGCGCGCGCCTTGGTGACGTTGAAGGAATGATCCGGCTCGAAACACCAGGCGTTGAGGCAGATCGCGACGTCATAGGCCAGCATATCGTTGCAGGCGAAGGTAAAGTCGATGATCCCCGAGAGCTGGTCGCCGATGAAGAAGACGTTGTCGTTGAAGAGGTCGGCGTGGATCACGCCTTCGGGCAAAGGCTTCGGCCAGACCCCGCTCTCGAGGTAGTCGAGCTCGGCGGCGAGGAACGCGCGCAAGCCGGGCTGCACCTCGTCGGCCCGGTGTGACGCCGCATCGAACAGCGGCCGCCAGCCCGAGACCGAGAGCGCATTCGGACGCTTGATCGCGAAATTGGCGCCGGCAAGATGCATCTTCGCCAGCGCCCCGCCGACGCCCGCGCAATGGGTCGCGCTCGGCTTGCGCGGCCAGACGCCTTCGAGAAAGGTGATGATCGCGGCCGGCCGGCCCGACAGCTCGCGCAGCGCCTCGCCGTCTCTGCCCTTCACCGGCAGCGGGCAGTTGATGCCGTGCTCGGCGAGATGCGTCATCAGCGCGAGAAAGAACGGCAAATCGTTCTTCGCCACGCGCTTCTCATAGAGCGTGAGGATGAAGGAGCCCTGGGTCGTATGCAGCAGGAAGTTTGAATTTTCGACGCCCTCGGCGATGCCCTTGTAGGAGAGCAATTCGCCGAGATCGTATTGGTTCAGGAAGTCCGCAAGCTCGTCGGCGGCAACGTCGGTGTAGACCGCCATGAAGGTCTACTCGGCGGCGGCTTCGGGGCGCACCTGACGCGGCAGCGGGAAGAACTCGTTCTCTTCCGCGGCCGAGACCGTCTCCACATGCAGCGTGAAGCGCTCGGCGAACGCGTCCATGATCTCCTCGACGATCACTTCCGGTGCCGAGGCGCCCGCGGTGATGCCGAGGCTGGTGATGTTCTCGAAGCGCTTCCAGTCGAGGTCGGCGGCGCGCTGCGCCAGCACCGCGATCGGGCAGCCCTCGCGTTCCGCGACTTCGCGCAGGCGCTGCGAGTTCGACGAGTTCGGCGCACCGACCACGATCAGGGCATCGACCACCGGTGCCACCTTCTTCACCGCGAGCTGGCGGTTGGTGGTGGCGTAGCAGATGTCTTCCTTGTGCGGCCCGTTGATGTTCGGGAAGCGCTCCTTCAGGAGTGCGACGATCTCCGCGGTGTCGTCGATCGACAGCGTGGTCTGAGTCACGAAGGCGAGGTTGTTCGGATCCTTCGGCGCAATGGTCTTGGCGTCCTCGGCGGTCTCGATCAAGGTGACGGCGCCGACGGGGAGCTGGCCGAGCGTACCGACCACCTCAGGGTGATGGGAATGGCCGATCAGGAAGATTTCGCGGCCGCGCTTGAAATGGATCGCGGCCTCGCGGTGCACCTTGGTCACCAGCGGGCAGGTCGCATCCAGCGAAAACAGATTGCGGGACGTGGCGTCGGCCGGAACGGATTTCGGCACGCCATGGGCCGAGAACACCACCGGCGCGGTGGTGTTCTCCGGGATCTCGGCAAGCTCCTCGACGAAGATCGCGCCCTTCTTCTTCAACCCGTCGACGACGTATTTATTGTGCACAATCTCGTGGCGAACATAGACGGGGGCGCCGTATTTATCGAGCGCCCGTTCCACGGTGTCGATCGCCCGGACCACCCCGGCACAGAAGCCACGGGGAGAACAAAGCACGATCTTAAGGTCTGGTTTGGCTGACATTGAGCGATCTCGGGACCGAATCACCCCGCCAAATGGGCGGGAAGCGGTCGATGGATGAATAGGGCTTGGGAACGAGCTTACAGCGACTTCAGAGGGAATTGGGCCCCCTTTCGGGCGCTGTCAAGGCACTATCTATAGCAGAACCATTGCGTGACTACCCCCTCCGGGCTTATATAGCCCGAATTCCCAGTCATCGCTGATGACCACCGGTTTCGCCTCCAAAAGGGGTGGGCGAAGCACAAAGGAGATTTGCCATGAGCAACGCACCGCTGATGCCCAAGGCGACCGCCGTTTGGCTGCTCGACAACACCGCGCTGACCTTCGACCAGGTCGCCGATTTCACCAAAATGCACCCCCTTGAGGTGCGCGCGATCGCCGACGGCGACGCGGCGCAGGGCATCAAGGGCATGGATCCCCTCTCCAACGGCCAGCTGACCCGCGAGGAGATCGAGAAGGGCGAGAGAAGCCCGGACTACCGGCTCCGCCTCCAGGAGAGCAAGGTGGTGCTGCCACCGCAGCCCAAGCGCAAGGGTCCGCGATACACCCCGGTCTCGCGCCGCCACGAGCGCCCGAGCGCCATTCTCTGGCTGCTGCGCAACCATGCCGAACTCAAGGACGCCCAGATCATGCGCTTGGTTGGCACCACCAAGAGCACGATCGCCAGCGTCCGAGACCGCACCCACTGGAATACCTCGTCGCTGACCCCCATCGACCCCGTGACCCTCGGTCTCTGCTCGCAGATCGAACTCGATTTCGAGGTCGCGCGCGCCGCCAAGGAAAAGCCGATCGACGCAGCCTATGGCGGCGCAACCCTGCTGCCGGCCTCCGAGACCACCAAGAAGGACGAGTTCGCGCCGGCGGAGAAATCCAGCGACGACCTCAACGTCGACGCCGTGTTCGCCAAGCTCAAGACGCTTGGCGGCAAGAAGCAGGAGGAAGATGAGGAGTAATCCGTCGTCTTCAGTCGTCATCGAATGCAAACGCGGCGGGAAAACCCGCCGCGTTTTTTTAGTGTGACGCAAGGACGGAACAGGTGGAAGCAGCCTCTACGGCCGGTCCGGATGGTTCAGCATGTATTCGCCGAGGTCGCGCTGGCGACGGTCGGCCCGGGTGGTCGCGGCGCTGCGCTGGACGTCGCGGTCCTTGCGGCAGGCCACGTATTCGGGCGAGCCCAGCGCATTGCCACGGCTCTGGCAGACCGCGTCGTCATCGTCGCCGCCCATTGCCACCGGCGTCTGGTAGCGCGCGGAGCAAGCGGAAAGGGCGATGGCGAGCAGGACAGCTGCAAGCAGGCGCGGCGTGGCGGCGAGTGGCATCCGAGATCCTTATTGGCCCGGCCTTGTTTAGCGCGGAATGAGGAGATTGTAAGTCGTTTGCACCGTCATTCCGGAGCGGTCCGCAGGACCGAACCCCTAATGACGACGGAAAACTCACACTCTCCCCTTCAGCGCCTCCCCGATCTCGTCGAGCACCTTGGGGTCCTCGATCGTCGCTGGCATCGTCCAGGTCTCGCCATCAGCGATCTTCTTGATGGTGCCGCGCAAGATCTTGCCCGAGCGCGTCTTGGGCAAGCGGCCGACAATGATGGCGAGCTTGAACGCGGCGACGGGACCGAGCTTGTCGCGCACCAGCGCGACGATCTCTTTCTCGATCTCGGCGGCAGCCCGCTTCACGCCAGCCTTGAGCACCAGGAAGCCGCAGGGTACCTCGCCCTTGATCGCGTCCTTGACGCCGAGCACGGCGCATTCGGCGACATCGGCATGCGAAGCCAAAATCTCCTCCATGCCGCCGGTCGAGAGCCGATGGCCGGCGACGTTGATGATGTCGTCGGTGCGGCCCATGACGAAGACATAGCCGTCCTGGTCCTTGTAGCCGGCATCCGATGTTTTGTAGTAGCCGGGGAATTCGGTGAGATAGGCTTCCTTGAAACGTTCGTCTTGGTTCCACAGCGTCGGCAGGCAGGCCGGCGGCATCGGCAGCTTGATGACGATCGAGCCCATGGTGTTGGGACCGATCGGCTTTGCGGCCTCGTCGACCACGTCGACCTGATAGCCCGGCATCGGCACCGTCGGCGAACCATGCTTCACCGGCAGCATGCCGAGCCCCACCGGATTGCCGGCGATGCACCAGCCGGTCTCGGTCTGCCACCAATGGTCGATCACGGGCACTTTCAACTGCTGCTCCGCCCATTCCACCGTCGGCGGATCGGCGCGCTCGCCGGCAAGGAACAGCGTGCGGAATGTCGAGAGGTCGTATTGCCGGATGAATTTTCCTTCCGGATCATCTTTCCGGATCGCGCGGAACGCGGTCGGCGCGGTGAAAAAGGCGACCGCCTTGTGCTCGCTGATCACGCGCCAGAATGCCCCCGCATCGGGCGTGCCGACCGGCTTGCCCTCGTACATGATCGAGGTCGCGCCGTGCAGAAGCGGACCGTAGACGATGTAGCTGTGGCCGACCACCCAGCCGATGTCGGAGCCGCACCACCAGATCTCGCCCGGCTTAACGCCATAGAGGTTGAACATCGACCATTTCACCGCGACGAGATGGCCGCCATTGTCGCGCACGACGCCCTTGGGAATGCCGGTCGTGCCTGACGTATAGAGGATGTAGAGCGGATCGGTGGCAGCGACAGGCACGCACGGCGCCTTCTTGCCGTCGTTCATCGCCTTGCGGCGCAGGCCCGCCCAGTCGTAGTCGCGTCCTGGCGTGAGGTCGCAGATGAACTGCGAACGTTGCAGCACGATGCAGGCCTTCGGCTTCACACCTGCAAGCCTGATCGCCTCGTCGAGCAGCGGCTTGTACTGCACGATGCGCCCGGGCTCGATGCCGCAGCTCGCCGACAGAATCAACTTTGGCTGCGCATCGTCGATGCGGCTGGCGAGCTCCTTCGCGGCAAAGCCGCCGAACACCACGGAGTGCACCGCGCCGATGCGCGCGCAGGCGAGCATCGCAACGACGGCCTCCGGTACCATCGGCATATAGAGGATGACGCGATCGCCCTTGGCGACACCAAAATCCTGCATGATGGCAGCGAGCGCCTGCACCTCGGCCAGCAGTTCAGCATAGGTGAACCTGGTGACCGTGTTGGTCAGCGGCGAATCATGGATCAGCGCGACCTGTCCGGCGCGGCCGCCCGCGACATGGCGGTCGAGCGCATTGTAGCAGGTGTTAACCAAGCCGCCGCTGAACCAGCGGCCGTAGACGCCCTGCGAAGCATCGAAGATCGCCTTCGGCGGCTCGATCCAGTCGATCTCCTTCGCCGCCTCAGCCCAAAAGCCCTCAGGGTCGGCCAGCGAGCGCGCATAGACGTCGTGATAGCTGCTTTTCCCCTGGACATTCATGCTTGCGCTCCCGTTCCCTTTATTCGCCTGGCCTTGACCTTTGGCGGGACAAACGTCCCGCCATGACAGGGATCAAGTACCGGGCTTGTTTGGGGGGTATTTTCCCGGGAACGGGCCGCGGTTCAAGCTGAAAGAACGGTGCTCAGCTATCCATCGCATTCAGCCGCTGTAACCGCTCCTGCATGACCTTTCTCAGGTCATAGCCCGGCCGGCGGAAGCTCGTATTGCGGGTGGCGAGGAAATCGCGCTGGCTGCGGCGGAGATCGCCGGCCGAGCGGGAGCCGGCCGACTTCAATACGCGTTCGTAGGTCTCGGCAATCTGGCGGTCGAGCACGCCCAACTGTGGATCGGCGCAGATCATCTTCTCGACCTCGCGCTTCGCCGTGGCACAATCGAACGACGGGCCATTGCCGGAATTCGCCGCGAGCGGCCGCAGCGGCTCGGCGCCGAATTTCGCGATCTCCGCGATCATGGTGCGGCGGCCGCTGGCGGCATTGTCGTTGCCGGGATCGAGCCGCAGCGCGGTCTCGTAATCGGCCAGCGCCTTCTTGCGCTCGCCCATCTTCTTGTAGAGCACGGCGCGGTTGTTGTAGGTCTGCGCGAAAGTCGGGTCGAGTTTCAGCGCGGCCTCGTAATCGCTGAGCGCAGCACCAAGCTCGCCCTTGAGATGGTAGGAATCGCCGCGATTGGTGAAGAAATTCGGCCGCGGTGCCAGCCGCAGCGCCTGATCGTAATAGGCAATTGCCTTGTCGTACTCGCCCATCGCGGCCAGCGACAGGCCGCGATTGTCGTAATATTCGGGCACCTTCGGATCGAGCCTGATCGCCTCGCCGTCGTCGGCAACCGACTTGTCGAGCTGACCGAGCTTCTTGTAGGCGGCGCCACGATTGGTGTAGCTGCGCGGCCGGTTCGGATCGAGCCGCAGCGCCTCGCTGAGATCGCGAATCGCCTTGTCGTTGTCGCCGCCGAGATAGTAGGTCACGCCGCGGTCGGACCAGGCCTGCGCATTGTCAGGCTTCAGCTTGATCGCCTGGTCGTAGTCGGAAAGCGCGCGGTCGAGCCGGCGCTGGTTGGTGTAGACGACGCCGCGCAGCTCGTAAGACTCGGAATCTTGCGGATCGAGCTCGATAGCCCGGCTGAGATCCGCCGCGGCGCGGTTGAGATCGCCGCCGGCCTCGCGCAGGAGATCGCCGCGCAGGCGCCAGGCTTTTGCATTTTTGCCGTCGAGCGCGATGGCGCGGTCGATGTCCCGCAGCGCCTGCGTGAGGCCGCCTGAGGTCCGCGCACTGGCGTCGGCGCGCACCAGCAGTGCCGCGGCGCGATCGGAGGATGGATTTGAGGCCTGGTCGATGATGGCGCTGCATGCCGGGATCAGCTCGGCCGGAGCGGCCTTGCTCCCCATCACGCAATCGACGCCGGACAAGGCAGGAGCGACGAGGACGACGCTCATTGCCGCGCTGAGCAGGAAGGAGCGAAGCGAGATTTTTGCAAACGAGAACATTTGCGCGGAAAGATGCGTGCCGCACATGGCATAGGGCTCCGAGACATCAGGCTTTCACCATTGTCGCGGCGGCCAAAGAATCGCTTCAAATCGGGCGTGTCAGGGGCGCACCGACCCCTCCCTCCCTCGCCCCGCTCTTGAGGCGGCAGACGAGGAGCCTCAATAGCCATCCACCCCGTTCAGCCGCAGCAGCCGCTCCTGCATCGCCTTCTTCAGATCGTAGCCGGGCCGGCCATATCCGGCATTGCGGCGGGCAATGAAATCGTCCTGCTCGCGCTGAAGCGCCTTCGCTTCGCCCGCATTGCGGGCCTCGCGGAGCACACGGGCATTGGAGGCAAAAACCTCGCGGTCGAGATCGGCGAGCTCGCGGTTGGCGCAGATCGCCTTCTCGACGGGGCGGCGCGCACCCTTGCAACTGAAGCTGGGCTTGCCTGCGACCGCCATCTGCGCGCCGATCCGCTCGATCTCGCGCGCCATCGCCTTGTGATTGACCTTGGCCTTCTCGTGGTTCGGATCGATCTTCAGCGCTGCGCCGAAATCCTGCACCGCCTTGGGCTTGTCGCCCTTCCTCAGCCAGAGCTCGCCGCGCGCGTTGAAGATATCGGCGAGGCCGGAATCAAGCAGAAGAGCGCGGCTGTCGTCGGCGATCGCGCGGTCGACCTGGTCGTGCCGTGCATAAAGCCCGCCGCGCGCGATCAGCGCCTTGATCAAATCGCCTTTCACCGTCTTCTCGTTGTCGATCACGGCGGCGCAGGCCGTGGCGGCCTTGTCGATGTCGTCGGCCGCTGCAGCAGCAAGGCACGACGCGACGTCGACCTGCGGGACCGCGGCCGGTTCGCCGCCGGTCGCTGCATGAGCCGCGGCGAACGAGAGCGCAAAGAGCAACCCGGCGCCGAACCATTGAATGAGAAAACGCATGCTCGTCACAGTCGGAAAGGCCTGAGTTAAGGTCCGGGTTAAGGTCTTGCCTCGGGGCCGCACTATCCATCATACGGCCGGATTGGTGCTAGCTTGTGGCGCCGCTCAATCGGTTTGGGGATCAACGTGTCGACTTTCGAATGGATCATCGTGCTTCTGCTCGGCGCCGTTGCATTATCGGCGCTGGCGCGGCGGATCAAGGTCCCCTACCCGACCTTTCTCGCGATCGGTGGCGCGCTGATCGCCTTTGTGCCGTCGAGCCCGTCCTGGACGCTGGAGCCCGACCTGGCATTGGCTCTTTTTGTCGCACCGGTCCTGCTCGATGCCGCCTTCGACACCTCGCTGCGCGATCTGCGCAACAATTGGGTTCCGGTCTCCACCCTGGTCGTCGCCGCCGTCGGCCTGACCACGGCCGGCGTGGCCTACGTCGCGCACCGGCTGATGCCGGACATGCCCTGGGCCGCCGCGGTTGCGCTCGGCGCCATCGTGGCCCCGCCGGATGCAGCCGCCGCGGTCGCAATCCTGAGCCAGGTGAAGTTGCCCTATCGGATGGTCAAGGTTCTGGAAGGCGAGAGCCTGCTCAACGACGCGACCGCGCTCTTGATCTATCGCATCGCGGTCGGCGCCGTCGCCACGGAGCATCTGGCATGGAGCCAGGTCGCGCCGACCATGGCGCTGGCGCTGGTCGGCAGCGTCATCGCGGGATTGGTCGCAGGCCGCATCATCCCGCTGTTCATGAAACGGGTAAAGGAAGCGCCGAGCGCGATCATCGTGCAGTTCGCCACCACCTTCATGGTCTGGATTGCCGCCGAGCATCTCGGCCTCTCCGGCATCCTCACCATCGTGGTCTACGGCATCACCATCGCGCGCACGGCGGGGGCACGCATGCCGGCGCGGCTGCGGGTGCCGTCCTATGCGGTGTGGGAGACCATGGTGTTCGTGCTCAACGTGCTCGCCTTCATGCTGATCGGCATGCAGATGCGGCCGATCTGGACGCGGCTCAATGCGGACGTGCGCTGGGAGTATTGCGTGGCCGCGGCCTGGATCCTGCTCACGGTGGTGCTGGTGCGGGTCGCTTGGATCACATTCTACCGCACGACGCTGCGCGCACTGATCGCGCACGGGGTCTATCACCCGAAGGATCCGAAACAGGTCGCCTCGCCCAAGGGCGGCCTCATCGTCTCCTGGTGCGGCATGCGCGGTCTCGTCACGCTCGCGACCGCCTTTGCCCTGCCGGAAAACTTTCCCTATCGCGACTTCATCGTCTTTTCGGCGTTTGCGGTCGTGCTCGGCACGCTGGTCGTGCAGGGCCTGACGCTGCGGCCGCTGATCCTGGCGTTCGACCTCAAGGACGACGATCCCGTCGGCATCGAGGTCGCGCGCGCCCGTGCAGTCGCCTATCGCGCGGCGCTCGACGCGATCGAGGACGATCCGTCGGAGGAGGCTGAAATCCTGCGGCTCGAATATCGCGCCATCCTGATGCAGACGGACGACGATCCGAACGGCGGTGTCGCCAACGGCGAATTGCCCGCCGATCCCCTGCGCCGCCGGGGTATCGCGGCCGCGCGAAAGTCGATCTTCGACCTCCGCGCCACCGAAGTAATCGGCGACGATGCATTTCATCGGATCGAGGAAGAGCTCGATCGCGCAGAATTGAGCGCGGGGGGTTAAATCCTATCGCCCCTGACATCCGCCCCGCCTGCACAGGTGGCCAGGGGCTTGAACCAAACCGCGCCTCTTCAGACTCATTCCAGATGACGACCCTAATCGACGACCGTCGTGTGCGCGCGCGAGATGCGTCGCCCGCACGATATTTTTATCTCCACATGGCACTGGCCTGCGCGGCCACCGCTTTTCTCGGCTTCGCACCGACCTATTTTGTGCCGCTCGCGCAACGGACATTGTCCGCAAGCCCCGTGATTCATTTTCACGGTCTCTTGTTCTTCACCTGGTCTCTCTATTTCGTGATCCAGGCCTGGCTCGCGGCCTCAGGCCGCGTGCTCAATCACCGCGCGATCGGCATCGCCGGCGTTTCGCTCGCGACCGCGATGACGATCTTCGGCTTCCTCGCATCGGTGCATGTGATGCAGCATTCCGCCGCGCTCGGACAGAAAGGGGCCGGCATCGCCTTCTCGATCGTGCCGATGAGCGGGATCGCGTTCTTCGCAGTGGTGTTCATGCTTGCGATCATGAACACGCGAAAGCCCGAGATTCACAAACGCCTGATGCTGCTAGCCGCGGTCTCCATCCTCGATGCGGCGATCGCGCGCTGGTTTCTCACCTTCCTTGCACCTCCGGGACCGCCCGGGCCGCCGCCGGTGCCAGTTACCATCGCGCCGGCCGTGGTCGCTTCGCTGCTGCTCGTCGTCGCCATGGTACGCGACTGGCGCACCGAAGGCCGGGTGCATCCGGTGTACATCTACGGTACGCTCGCGATGCTGGCGGTGAAGGTGCTGAACTGGCCGATCAGCGAGACTGCGGCGTGGCATTCGTTTGCCGGCGGGATTCTGGCGCTGGCGCAGTAAGGGCCCGGGCTGTCGTCCTGGTGCAAGCCAAGGCGACGAGGAAGGGAGCTACGCCCCCGCCTTGCACGTGATCCCGCCGTCCACCACCAGCTCGATCCCCGTCACATATTTCGCTTCGTCCGACGCCAGGAACAGCGCGGCGTTGGCGACGTCCCAGGCCTCGCCCATGTGGCCCATCGGCACCTGCGCATCGCGGGCGCGCCACATCGCCTCGATGTCGCCCTTGGCGTAGCTGTTCGCAAGACCTGCGGAATGTTCCACCATCGGCGTCTTCATCAGGCCCGGCAGGATTGCATTCACGCGCACATGGTTCTTCGCAAACTCGATCGCGGTGGAGCGCGTCAACTGGTTCATCGCCGCTTTGCTGACGTTGTAGCTGACATAAGAAATCCCGACATGGCGGATCGATGCGATCGAGGAGATGTTGATGATCGAGCCGCCGCCCTGCTTCACCATCACGGGGATGACGTGCTTCATGGCGAGATAGGCGCTCTTGAGGTTCACGGTGAAGACGCGGTCCCAGCTCTCCTCGGTCACCTCGACGACGCTGCCCATCTCGGCGATGCCGACATTGTTGTCGAGCACGTCGATGCGGCCATAGGCCTTGAAGCACGCCGCAACCATCGCCTCAATCTCGGAAGACCGCGAGACGTCGGCGGTAAACGCGGTCGCCTTGCCGCCTTCGTCCGTGATGATCTTCGCGGTCTCTTCAGCGGCCGCGCCGTTCCGATCGACGCAGAACACCTGCGCGCCCTGGCGCGCAAAGGTGACCGCGGTGGCCTTGCCGTTGCCCCAGCCCGGCCCGATCGAGCCGGCGCCCACCACCATCGCAACCTTGCCCTTGAGCCGGTCCATCGCGGGTCTCCCTTATTTCTCTTGTTCTTCGCACATGCTCATCTTCGTAACGTTAGCACCGATCGGATGCCCGACAATCTCCGACAACGTCTGGCACTTACCGTCATGGCAAAGCCGCCATTCGCCAGCCGCGCCGGAATTGCCCAGCACCACCTCCGGCATCGGCGCGCCCGCAGGCCTCCACTGAAACCAGCCGTCGACGAGCCGCGCCTCGGGCGGCGGCTCCATGCCGGGTCCGGTGCCCTTCACCCGCGCCTGCACCAGTTCGAGCCCCGCGGGGGTGACGCGCCAATCTTCCTGCCAATCGACCTTCGCGATCGAATGTGTCCACACCAGCGTGAAGGCGGACAGCGCCAGCGCCTTCACGCCTGAGGCTGTGGCGAAGCAGAGGCTCACATCGCCTCGACCGGCGCCGGCGGACGCTGCCGCCACTGCCACAGTACGATCGCCGCGGAGAGCAGGAAGCCCGCGGTGTCGCTGAACGGGAAGTCGCCGAGCAGGCAGAGCGCTGCACCGAGCGCGACCAACCGTTCGAGGAACGTCAGGCGCGTGAACAGGAAGCCGATCGCGACCATGCCGAACAGCGCGATCGCCACCAGCGCCTTGAAGGTCGCCAGCGCCACCGCGCCGTAGAAGCCGAACCTGGCGGCCATGGGATCGCCGGCCTGCAGCATCAGCGCCGGCGAGTAGACGAAGACGAACGGGATCACATAGCCGGCGAGCGCGATGCGCATCGCCTCCCAGCCGATCTTGTCCGGATTCTCCTTCGCGATCGGTGCCGCGGCTAACGCCGCAAGCGCCACCGGCGGCGAGAGGTCGGCCATGATGCCGTAATAGAACGCGAACATGTGGCTCGCGATCAGGGGAACGCCGAGTTTCGCCAGCGCGGGCGCCGCGAGCGCTGCCGTAATGATGTAGGTCGGGATGGTCGGGATGCCGGTGCCGAGCAGGATCGACAGCAGCATGGTCATGATCAACGCCAGGAACAGGCTCTTCTCGCCGAGGCCGATCACCCAGCCGCCGAAGATGGTGCCGACGCCGGTCTGTGACATCATGCCGATGATGACGCCGACGATGGCGCAGGCCATGCCGACGGTGATGGCGGATTTCGCGCTTTCAGCCAGTGCATCGCGGCAGGCGCGCAGGGCGGAAAATCCGCCGCGCACGAACGCAGTGATCACGATCAACGCGACGACGACGCCTGCGACCGGCACGATCTGAAGGCCGTCACGCGACAGCGCGGCAACAACGAGCGCGAGCCCGATCCAGAAGATGCTGCGGACCGCCATCGAAGATGCGCCCGTCGTGATGGCGGTGCCAAGGATCAGCCCCACTGTGAGCGCGAGGCCCATGCTACCGGCATAGAGCGGCGTAAAGCCTTCGAACAGCATGTAGACGAGGGCTGCGAGCGGCAGCACAAGGTACCAACCCTTCACCAGCGCCTTCCAGGCGCTCGGGGTCTCCGACTTCTTCATGCCGGTGAGGCCGTGCTTGCCGGCTTCCAGATGCACCATCCAGAAGGCGGAGGCGAAATAGAGCATCGCGGGAATCGCCGCCGCTTTCACGATCTCCGAATATTGGACGCCGAGCGTCTCCGCCATGATGAAGGCGACCGCGCCCATTACCGGCGGCATGATCTGCCCGCCCATCGAGGCTGTCGCCTCGACGCCGGCCGCGAACGCGCGGCGATAGCCGAACCTGATCATCAGCGGAATCGTGAACTGGCCGACGGTGACGACGTTGGCGACGCCGGAGCCGGAGATCGTGCCCATCATGCCCGAGGCGAACACCGCGACCTTGGCAGGTCCCCCGCGGGTACGGCCGAACAGGCCGAGCGAGACGTCGGTGAAGAGCTGGATCATGCCGGCGCGCTCCAGGAACGAGCCGAACAGGATGAACAGGAAGATGTAGGTCGCCGAGACGTAGATCGGCACGCCGTAAAAACCTTCGGTGCCGAACGACAGATGCGTGACGATCTGGTCGAAATCATAGCCGCGATGGTTGAGTGGCGACGGCAGATATTGCCCGAAGAACCAATAGACGAGACAGGCGCCGCACATCAGCGGTAGCGCCGGCCCCATCAGGCGTCGCGTGCCCTCGAAAATCAGCACCGCAAGCAACGTGCCGACGGCGAGATCGAGGCGGGTCGGATCGCCGTCGCGCGCAATCAAGTCCGCGTAAAAAATCCACTGGTAGAGACCGCAGAAGAAACCCGCGCCGCCGATCACCCAGCCGAGCGCGCGTCCGGCGGCGCTCTTCGCGGTGAAGTTTGCGATCAGGCCGAAGGTGAGAAGAACGAGGAAACCGACATGGACGCCGCGCACCACCTGGCTCGGGAGGTAATTGAAGGCGGCGACATAGAGCTGGAACGTGGCGAACGCGATGCCGATCCAATAGGCGAGTGTGCCCCACCAGCCAGGGCCAAAGCCTTCCGGGAAACCGTGCTCGAAATTGTCGAACTCGACCTTGATGGGCGCCGCGGTGCCCTCTGCCTGCAACATCGATATGTCCCCGCCCCCGATCGGGCGTTCCTACAGCATTCGCGCTGCATCCTGAATACGTTATGCCCGGGCTTGTCCCGGGCATCCACGATCTTTCTCGCCTGGCCTTAGGACGTGGACGGCCGGGACATCTGCGCGAAGACGCGCTTCGCGCTTTTGCCCCGGCCATGACGTCCGATAATGAGGGCCGACCTTACTTGATCAGCCCTTTTTCCTTGTAATAGCGGATCGCGCCGGGATGCAGCGGAACCGGGCTGCCGCTGGCCGCCGTCTCGAGCTTGATCTCCTTGCCGGCCGCATGCGCATTGGCGAGTTCGGGCAACGACTCGTAGACCAGTTTTGTCATCTGATAGGCGAGATCGTCCGACACCGCCGAGCTGGTGACGAGATAGTTGACCACGGCCGCGGTCGGCACGTCCTTGTCCTGCCCGGTGTAGGTGTTGGCGGGAATGGTCGCCGCGATGAAGGGCAGGCCGATCTTGTCGACGGTTTCCTTCGGCACCGACACCACCGTGATCGGGCTCGAGGTCGAGAGATCCTTCAGCGAGGCCACGCCGAGGCCGGCCGATTGCAGCGTCGCGCCGAGCTGGCGGTTCTTCATGAGATCGACGGATTCGGCAAACGGCAGATACTCGACCTTGCCGAGATCCTTGTAGCTCATGCCGGCCGCCGCCAGGATCGCGCGCGAATTGAGCTCCGTGCCCGATTTCGGCGCGCCGACCGACAGGCTCTTGCCCTTGAGGTCCGCCAGCGTCTTGATGCCGCTCTCGGCAGTCGCGACGATCTGGATGTAGTTCGGATAGATCGCGCCGATGGTCCTGAGCTTGTCGAGCTTGGTCTTGAAGCCCGCCTCCTCCTCGCCGTCCCAGGCGGCTTTCAGCGAGTCGCCGAGCGTGAACGCCAGCTCGCCGCGGCCCTGCTGGAGCAGGATCAGGTTCTCGACCGACGCCTTGGTGGCCTGCACCTGCGTCTTCACGTTCGGAATCTTGTCGCCGTAGATCTTCCCGATCGCAACCCCGAGCGGGTAGTAGACGCCGGAGGTACCCCCGGTCAGCACGTTGATGAAGGATTGCGCCTGCGCGCAAGGTGCCGACGCCGCCAGAGCAAGAGCCGCGGCCACGCCGAAAATCGTTCGTTTCATGATCTTTCCACTCCCCAAACCGGCCGGGAAGTTGGCCGGATGAGGGGAGCGGGTCAACCCATCCAAAAGTCAAAACGGGACTGCGGTAAATGGCTGTCCTGGCTTGATTTTTGGGGAACCGAGCAGATGCGGCGAGGTGGCGCAGCCAGGCACGCTTAAGTGGGATCAATCACTCACGCAGCAGGCTCGGTGCAACCTCTCCCGCGTGCGGGAGAGGTCGGCGCGAAGCGCCGGGTGAGGGCTTTCTCCTCTGGGGGTTATCCCATTGCGGATACCCCCTCTCCCGAACCTCCCTCGCAAGCGAGGAGGGAGCGCACCGTCACTCGCAAGCCTTCACTGGCAAGCCCTTACTGGCAAACCCTCATTGGAAGGTCATGTCCAGGCATTTGGAGATGTCGGAGCCGAGGCCGGAGGAGATGATGATGCAGCCGCGGACCTTCTGCGCGCTGACGTCGGCGGCCCAGACCGAGTAGCCGCCGGGGCCGAAGAACGAATTGGTGTTCGGCGGCTCGGTCTCGGTCGCGTCGAAATCGTAATGGCCGTCGGTCTCGAAGACGCGCGGCTTCTTGGTGCAGCCGCCGTCGGTCTGGACGTTGATGACTTCCTTGTTGTCACGGGTCAGCGCCAGCGAGACCTGACAGCGGAAATATTCCGAAGTCTTGGTATTGAAGAGGTAGGTGTAGGACTTGCAGGTCGCGGTGTTGAGCTTGCCCGGGGCCAGGCCGCGGCTGCACGAAATCCGCTGGTTGTGGCTGAGCTGGTAGTCATCGGCCCGGGCGGCCGGCGCCAGCGCCGTCACCAGCAGCGCGGCGGCCCAGCAGGCTTTAATGACATGGTGCATCCGAATCATCCCTACCCAATATTTTGTCGAATTGCGTTCTAGACGGAAAGCGGAACATAGTCGCGCGGGGACGATGGGAAAATCACAAACTGCTGGGCAAGACGTGATGCGCTGCGGCACTTACGCAGGTTGACCTGTAAATGCCGTTCGTGATTTGTTCAAGACGGGCAACCCCAATGGCGGGGAGGATGGATGATGATATTTTCAAAGAAGACATTTGCACTTGTTTCGGCTGCACTCGTAGCAGTGCTCGGTACGTTCGCGGCTCCCACATCGGCGCAGACCGCGGCCACGCCGTGGGAGCTGAAGCCCGACACGGGCTATGCTTATGACAAGGAAGGCAAGACCTTCTCCTACAAGATGGGCACCAGCAATGCCGGCGAACTTCTGAAGGGTGCCAAGAAGGTGCCGAAGGGCACGCTGTTCTTCATCGGCCACAACGGCCAGCTCTATATGCGCAGCGGCCCTTATCTGGAAGGCGACGGCAAGTTCAAGTTCGGGGCGGATCAGTAGGGGCGGCGCGTTACACTCAGTGTCATCGCCTACGAAAGCGGGTGATCCAGTATTCCAGAGGCCGTGATGGGGATACGGAGAAGCCGTGGCGTACTGGATGCCCCGGTCGAGCCGGGGCATGACATCGACCTGTTCTGACGCCAGCTAAAACGCCCCCGCCAGATCCCGCGCGCCGGCATTGTTGCTGTTGCTGTCCATCCGCGTATCCGTCACCGCCAGCAGCTTCGCCACCGTGTTGTGGCGGATCGCGACCGGGTTGCGCTCGTAGCCGCCGCGCTGGAAGAAGTTCGAGGTCGGCACCTGCTCGCGCATCGCCTGCGGCATCGTCACCATGTCGAGGCCGGTGCCGTCGCCGGTGAGGTTCATCATCTCGAGCTCGGCGGCAGTGAGCGGACGGCTGTACCCCTTGGTGCGCGCGAACAGCACCGAGGTGAGCAGCTTGTGGGTCTGCAGCATCGGCCCGATATCGATGTCGAGCACCATGGCATGCATGGCCCAGCCTTGCGCGGTGTTGCCGATCTTCTCGTGCTCCGACCAGGAGTCGGGCACCGACTTGGCATGCGCCACCATTTTCTTCAGAACCGTGAGCTTGTGCTCGAGCGACTGGCGCGCCGGTCCCGAGGTCCGCGCTACCTTGTCGGAGAGCGCGCGGATGAGTTCATGGCCCTGCTCGGCCAGCAGCTCGACGCTGTTTGTGGTCAGCAACTGGTTGTATCCCATCGCGGTCGAGATCGCGCGCTTGCCGCCATGCTCGATGCCCGCCTGCACGTCGTAATTGCCGGTGCCGCCGGTTTCGAACGCATAGACCCGCACCGCCTGCTCGCGCGTCAGCCCCGAGGCCAGCGCGTAGCGTGCATAGACGCGCTTGAACTCGACTTCACTGGACGGCCGTTGCGGCGTGAACTGGTAGAGCTCCTGCGCCGCGCGCAAGAGATCGGCGACCACGGGTATCGGCTTTCTGGTGGGACGGTCCGGGGTTTCCTCCGGCTCCGGATTCACCGGTCGCTTCGGCCCGTTATAGAGCGGCGGATGCTCCAGCACGTAGTCCTCTAGCGTGACCTGCTGTCCGCTGCGCCGCTTGGCGTTGCGGCCACGACGCTTCTCGGAGATCTGGCTCCAATAGGCGCCGGCCTCCTCATCGAAGGCGCCGCGTGCCGCCTGATATTCCTGCAGCTTGCGGCGATACTCGAGCACCGCCGGCGACGCTCCACCCTGCGCAAAGAACTGGGCTCTGGCATTGCTGACGGCCGGCGGCAGCGCGTCGGATTCGCCACCGCGCGCGGCGGGCGCAAGCAGGACGAACGCGAATGGAACCAGCCTCACGGCATTTCGAATCGATCGATGCATGCCCCCTCTTAGCAGCTAGCCGGTAACCGTCACGTTAACGCGCCGTTTACCTCTTTTTTCGTCTCTTGCATCACTTCCAGGCGAATACCGGCTGTTCCAGCTCGATGACACGGGTGTGCCGTCCCGCCAGTACTTCGCGGAACTGGTAGATCAGCGCCGCCGTCGGTGCGTGGATCAGGCTCGTCTGATGATGGAAGCGGATCACACGGCGCGTGCTCTCGGGGATCGCGACGAAATCGAAGGCGTCGTCGCGCTCGATCGTCGCGAGAGCGATGCGGTGAACCGAAGCCACCTCGTCCGGATTTGGTTCGATCGCAGCGCTGTCGGCGGCCCAGACCACGACGGGCGTGATCAGATAGCCGGAGCGGGTCGGATAATCGTCGAGCGTGCCGAGCACCCCTGCACTGGTGAGACGGAGGCCAAGCTCCTCGTCGAGTTCGCGCAGCGCCGCTTCGACCGGCGTCTCGCCGGCATCGCAGCGTCCGCCGGGCAAGGCCCATTGGCCGCGATGAGCGCGCAGATGCGATGCACGCAGCGTGAGCAGCAACGCCGTGTCGTCGCTCTCGCTGGCCGCGGTCAGCGCAACCACCACCGCGGCGCGCTTCAACGCCGCCGGCGCTTCATCCTCCGGCAACCGCGTGAAGGCCGCGCAGGCGGCCGCGATATTCCGTCGTGTGGCATCGTCGAACGGTCTCATGATGCTTGACTACACCACGTCCCGCCCCGATGAAATGAGATCGCAAGGCCCACGCAGGAATGGACGACCACATGACCAACAAGACGGCCGCAAGGCTCAAGTCAGACGGCTGGACCATCCTGGAGACCACGGGCTTCATGCACCTGATCGGTCCCCTGTGGGAGCGCAAGGTCGACGGCCAATACCAATTCGCACTTGCGACCGAGGACAAGCACCACAACCGCCGCGGCATGGTCCAGGGCGGCGTGATGATGACGTTCGCGGACCGCACCTGCGGCATGACCGCCCGCTACGTCTCCGGCAAGGAGTTCATGGCGACGGTACAACTCGACACCCATTTCGTCGAAGCCGGCCAGATCGGCGACATCCTGATTTCCCGCCCACGCGTGGTGCGCTCGACGCGCAGTCTCGTCTTCATGAGCACCGAGGTGACGGTGGACGGCCGTTGCGTGGTGATGGCAAACGGCGTGTTCAAGATCTTGAAGGGGCCGGGGTAGATCGATTGATCAGGCCGCCACCGCTGCCCAACTCCGTCATTGCGAGCGCAGCGAAGCAATCCAGATTCTTTCCGCGGATGCATCTCTGGATTGCTTCGCTGCGCTCGCAATGACGGAGCTAGGTGGATATGCTGTTGGCCAATGAAGCACTGAGGAGCCAGCCCATGCAATACCGCCAGCTCGGCCGCAGCGGCCTCAAAGTGTCGCCGATCTGCCTGGGCACCATGATGTTCGGCGGGCCGACCGATGAAGCTGCCTCAAAGCGCATCATCGCGAAAGCACACGAGGCCGGCATCAATTTCATCGACACCGCGGACGCCTATTCGAAGGGTGCATCCGAAGAGGTCGTGGGGCGCGCGATCGGCAACAACCGCCATGCCTGGGTGCTTGCGACGAAGCTCGCCAACCCCATGGGCACCGATCCAAACCGTGTCGGCCTGTCGCGGCGCTGGGTGTTGCAGGCGGCGGATGAAAGCCTGAAGCGGCTCGGCACCGATCACATCGACATCTACTATCTGCACAAGGAAGATCATGCGACGCCGCTGGAAGAGACGGTGCGCGCGATGGGCGACCTGATCCGCGCAGGCAAGGTGCGCTATTTCGGCGTCTCGAACTACCGCGCCTGGCGTGTCGCCGAAATCTGCAACATCTGCGACCGGCTCGGCATCGACCGGCCCGCGGTGAGCCAGCCCTATTACAACGCCATGAACCGCATGCCAGAGGTCGAGCACTTCCCGGCCTGTTCCTATTACGGCCTCGGCATCGTGCCCTACAGCCCACTGGCGCGCGGCGTGCTGACCGGCAAATACAAGCCCGATGCAACTCCTGACAAGGAGACGCGCGCGGGCCGTAACGACACCCGCATGATGCAAACGGAATGGCGGCCGGAATCGCTTCAGCTCGCGCAGGAGATCAAGACCCATGCCGAGAAGAAGGGCATCACCGCCGGCCAGTTCGCGGTCGCCTGGGTGCTGAACTCCGCCTTCGTCTCCTCGATCGTCGCTGGCCCCCGCACCGAGGAGCAATGGGACGGTTACATCAGCGCGCTCGACTACCGCTTCACTGCGGATGATGAGGCGCTGATCGACCGTCTGGTGACGCCGGGCCATCCCTCGACGCCGGGCTACAACGACCCCGCCTATCCGATCGAGGGCCGCCGCGCGCGGACGGCTTGAATCGCGGAGACGACGATGGCGCTTGACGACCGCTACGGCCTGCCGCTCTCCACCACCTCGCATGAAGCGGCAAGCGCTTATCGCGAGGGCATCGACCTCATGCTGGCGGGCTGGACCGGCACGGCGGAAGCGCTGGAGCACGCGATTGCGGCCGATCCGGACTTCGCGCTTCCCCATATCGCCCGCGCCCGCGTCCATGCCTTCTACCAGCAGGGCGATCTCGCGCGAAGCAGGGCGGCGCTCGCGCGCGGGCTCGTTGCGAAACACGGCACGGAACGCGAGCGTTCGCATGTCGAGACGCTGGCGCTGGCAATCGAGGGCCGGCTGCCCGAGGCGATCGCGGCGACGATGAAGCACGTCGAGGCGTGGCCGCGCGACGCATTGGTGCTGTCGCTGCCGCTCGGCGCGTTCGGCCTGTTCGCCTTCTCCGGCATGGCCGATCACGACCGCGCGCGGCAAGAGCTGTGCGAGCGCGTCGCCCATCACTATGGCGAGGACTGGTGGTTCCTCACGATGTACGGCTGGGCGATGACCGAGAACGGCGACGTCGCGCGCGGCCGCGGTGTCACCGAGCGCGGCTTCGACCTGCGCCGGCAGAATGCCCACGCTGCGCACGCCGTGCTGCATGCGATGTTCGAGGACGGTTCGATCGCGGCGGCCGACCGGCTCGTCGACGACTGGATCCCCTCTTACGACCGCGGCGGAATTTTGCACGGCCATATCCGCTGGCATCAGGCGCTCGGCGCGCTGGAGCATGGCGATGCCGCGCGGGCGATTGCGATCTATGCCGATGTGCTGCAGCCAAAAGCCACGCAGGCGCCGCCGCTCAACGTCGTCACCGACGCCGCGTCCCTGCTCTGGCGCCTGTCCGCTTACGGCCACGCGGTGCCGAGAGCGCTGTGGGTCGAAGGCGATGCCACCGCGCAAAAACTGTTTCCGAAATCGAGCCTGCCCTTCGCCGACATCCACATGGCGCTGTTCGCGGCTGCGACGCAAAATCGCGAGGCGCTCGCCGCGCGTCTTGCCGTGATCGAGCAGCGGCTCACTGAAGGCAAGCTGCCGGCGGGTCCCGTGGTGCCGGCGGTCTGCCGCGCCCTGGCAGCCTTCGCGGACGAGGATTACGCGGCATGCGTGCAAATGCTCGCGCCGGTTCTCAGCGAGGTCGTGCGCCTTGGCGGCAGCCATGCCCAGCGCGAGTTGATCGAGGACACCTTTATTGTCGCTCTGATGCGCAGCGGCGCGCTGCCCCGCGCCCGCGCCCTGCTCGATGCCCGCCTGCACCGCCGCCCATCCTTGCGCGATACGCGCTGGCAGGCGGCGATGGGGTAGCCTTGCCACGAAAAAAACACCCGGCTGACGGAAAGTGCCAGCTGGGAATGGGTTGGCGACAGGGCAAATCGCCGTTGGGGTGACGCGGTGGTATTCCAGGCGGGTTCGGCAGAACAAACGGGATCGCAACCAATTTGCGGTTCGCTGGTTATCGGACGGAACTTTTCCGTGGTTCCCAGGCATGTGAGCCTTCCGATGCGCCTCTGCCGCCCAGTGCTCGCTGCCGCCCTTCTCGCCTTGGCAAGCCCTTGTCTTGCCGAATCTGCCGCGCCGATCGCGGTCAACAACCCGCTCGGACAGCAGACCGCTTTTATCGACCTGTTGGCGCTGATGTCAGGCCACTGCAAGACGTTGAAAGTCGCCGGCCGCACCTTCGCCTGCAAGACGGTGGCCTACGCCCATGGCGGCAGCGGCCGGGTCAATTTCGCGGTCGCAGTCGACGATCCCTCCGATGACAATCACGTCGTGTCGTTCTCCGGCGAGAACGGCAAGCGCGCCGACGACAATTCCTACGAGCTGCCGATCGACCGCATGCTGCTCAACTCCAAGGACCGTCCCAAGGTCGACGGGCTGCCGGTGCCGGCCGAGCAGACCTCCACCGGAGTTTGCCGGCAGACCGGAAATTTCGCCGCTAAGAAGGTGACAGACGTGACCTGCTCGGCCACCGACAGCGAAGGCCGTCGCTACGAGCTGCTGTTCGTCTCCGACGGCACGCCGGTGAGCGTGCGGCGTATCAGGCAGTCGGCGCCGTCGATCCAGGATCCGTTCAAGTAGCGGCGCGCTCCGGCTTTCGTCAGGGCGATCCGCATCCGTGAGGGATGTGGGCGCGTAGCCCGGATGGAGCATAACGCAGTCCGGGAAAGTCTCGTAGCGAGCAGCGGGCTCGGATTACGCTGCAGCGAAATCCGGGCTACGGACCTTCCGTCGCAAAACGAGGGAAGATTGACATTGCGCGTTGTCTTCTTCGCCTCGCATAGTCGGTGCAGCAAGCAAGTCCGAAAGCCGCTCCTGATGCCTCACCCCCTCCCCGCCCTCATCGTCGTCGACGTCCAGCGTGCGTTCGACGAATGGGAAGCAGCGGGCAAGCGGCGCAACAATCCGGATGCGGTGGGGCGCATTGCCGATCTCCTGAAGGCGTTCAGAACGGGCGGCGCGCCGATCTTCCACATCCGTCATGAGGGCACCAGGCCGACATCGTCGTTTCTTCCCCAAAACTCCGGCTACGCCGTCAAAGACGAGGCGCGCGAGCAGCCGGGCGAGACGGTGATCGTCAAGCGCGTCAACAGCGCCTTCATCGGCACCGATCTGGAAAAGCGCTTGCGCGCAGGCGGCATCGGCACGCTCGTTATCTGCGGCGCCACCACCAATCATTGCGTCGAGACGACGACGCGGATGGCCGGCAATCTCGGCTTCGACGCGCATCTGGTGCGCGATGCGACCTGGACCTTCGAGCGGGTCGGGCCGGATGGCGACAAGCATTCCGCCGAGGAGATCCATGCGATGACGCTGTCGAATCTCAACGGCGAATTCGCACGCATCGTCACCACCGATGACGTGGTTGCGTCATTCGCGGCAGACTGATGGCAGAGTTGCGATCTACGCCGGTGATGCGACAATAAATCTCACGAAACGCACACAGTCGCGCGAATCATACATCCATGAACTGCGTCGATGAACTGCGTCGTTTCGACGCCCGCACTGGCTGGAACGCGCAGCCTGCCCATCTGTTGTCACACGACATTCAACTGGAGTGATGACATGAAGTATCTCTTTGTCGCGATGGCCGTCGGTGCCGCGGCGCTTGCCGGCGGGACGGCGGCAAACGCGGCCAACAATTCAAGTGCGAAGCAGAACGCGCAAGGCCAATCGACCGATATCAGCGCGCAGCACAGGCACCACTATGGCCATCGCCAGCATTGGCGTCCTCACCACCATCGTGGCTATCATCGTCCGCACTACCGCAGCTACGGCTATTACCCGCGGCATCACGGCTATTACGGCGGAGGACCGTACGGAGCTTACGGCCGCGGCGGTCCTGGCGTGACGTTCAGCTTCGGCGGCAGCCGCTGGTAAGACGCAGACCCGTAAGACGAAGGCCCGCGGGGATGCGGGCCTTTTTCTTGCTTGTCAGCTATCCCCGCAAGATCATACGCGCCGTCTCCAGACCGCTCGCCAGCGCCGCTTCGACTGTGCCCATGTCGGCTCCGCGATAGAGCGCCTCGCCGGAGAACAGCACCGGGCTGTCGGCGCGCGCAAGGATCGTTTGCGCCTCGCGCGTTCGCGGCGTCGCCCAGGAATAGGCGCCGCAAGCGTAGGGATCGTGCGCCCAGTTGGTCGCAGCGGCCGCCACGAGCTCACGCGCAATCTCTCCGCGCGGCTGCTTGAAAATGGCCGCCAGCGAATCGAGCCCGGCATCGACCAGCGCTTGCGGGTCGAGGTGCGACAGCGCTGCCGTGCGCGGGCCGCCGAACCAGCCGGTAAGCACGGGATGCCCGTTCGGATATTGCGTCCACCACACCGGGATGGCCTGGTCGGACAAAAGGAAGGTCATGTTCGCGAGCTCCTGCTTGCGCTCGCGCCACCATGGCCGTGAGAAGCGCAGCAGGATTTTGATCACGTTGCCGAAGCCGATCTCGTCGGCAGCCGCGGCTTTCCCGCGTGCGCTCTCCGGAAGCGCGATGTCGCGCAACAACGGCAACGGAACAGTGAGGATCACACGACCGCAGCCCTGCACGTCGCCGCCGGCGCAGCGGACCGCCATCGTGCCGCCGGCCTCCTCGATCGCCAACACCACGCAACCGAAGCGAAAAATCACGCCAAGCCTGCGGCACTCCGCCGCCAGGAAGTCAATCAGCGCACCATAGCCGCCATTGATGCGCGCCTGCGGAGAGTGCCCGCCATGCATCCATTCCTCGCGCAGCGCCAGCGTCGAGGCGCGCTCGGGGTCGGCGGCATCGTAGCCTTCGACCATTCGCTCGATCGAATGGCGCAGCTGCGCGTACTCATCCCCGGCAAAATGCCGGCGCAGGAATTCAGCGACGGTGAGGTCGTCGTTCAACTCCCGAAGCACGGCTTGCAGCTCCGCTTCATGCGGATCGTGGCCATCCTCACGCATGATGTCTGCGCCGTCAAAGCTCCACCGCTCGCCTTCGATCCCCTGAAGGGGTAGCCCGGCCTCACGCAACAACGCGCGCGTGACCGGCGCCTCGCCGTGGACGAATTCGGCACCGCCATCGGCGGGGTAGCCGAACTCTGAAATCGACAGCGGATGGATTCGGCCGCCGCAGCGCTCGCGCGCCTCCAGGATCGTCACTGTCCTGCCCGCGCGGACAAGCTCGCGCGCCGCCATCAGGCCGGCCGCGCCCGCGCCGACAATGACGATGTGCTCTGATTGTCCCGGCATGTAGCTGCTTTACGTGCCCGTCGCCTGTGGGTCGTTCTGGATGAGATAGCGCAGCAGCAGCACGCCGCCGCCGAGCGGCCGCGCGCTTTCCAGCGTCATCGCGGTCAGTGGCGCGCGCTGCTCGCTGTCCGCGTCGGTTGAATCGAACACGAAGGGTGCGCCCTTCGCGCCATCGATCGCAGGGCTCAGGATCAGATTGAATTCGTCGATAAGGCCGGCGCGCAGGAATGCGCCATTGGCGACGCCGCCGCCCTCGACCAGCAAGCGCTTCACGCCCAGCTCGCGATTGAGAATGTCCAGCGTCAGCGCGAGGTCGATCTCGGACTTGCCGGCAAAGATATAGGACACGCCCTCGCCGCGGAGCCCGGCGAGATGGGAATCGGAGACGCTCTCGGTCAGCACCACGACGATCGGATCGCCGCCGATATCGGAGCGGCCCCAGCCGATCTTGCCCTGCGCATCGAGCACGACGCCATAGGTTTTCGCGTCGCGTCGCGCGAACCAGTTTTCGCGCGGAAGTTTCGCGTCCGTCGTCGTGGGATAGGGCTTGCCCTTGGCGAACTCCGAGCCGGTGACGCGGCCGATCACCCAGGCATCGCCGCCGAGCTCGTCATGGATCTTCTCGAACCAGTCCGTCCCTGCCGCCTTCGGGCGCCAGCGGCTCGGATGGGTGCGGCCGTCCAGGCTGGAATGCATCAGACAGATCACGTAGGGCTTCATGCGAATCTCCGGTCGGAATTCAGGCGGCCGGCCCATTCCCGTTGGCCCGATCGTTCACGATCACCGCGAGGGGATTGAGCTTTGGCGGCGCGACGAGTTTTAGTGTGTTGGTGTCGCGATGGTTGAACGGCGCGCCGCGCACGAACAACTCGGTCTGGATCAGATAGGTCCAGCTGCCGTCGCCGTTGAAGGTGATGTCGCAGCGGTAAGCATCAGTGCGGAACGCTTGTTCCAGAAAGTCGGTCGAGCAGATCCCGTAAGCGGTGTCGCCGCGCTTCGCTGTAACGGAGATCTCTTTGTCGTCCGGCCCGGCCTTGCCCGACGCCAGCAGCACCTGCCCGCGCGGGATCGCCAGCGTCTGCATGATCAGCCCGGTCGCGGGCTCCCACAACCAGTAGCCGACCTGGTCATGGAAGGTGATGTCTTCCTCGGGCGTGTTGATGTGGATGTGATAGCGCAGCCCGTAAAGCAGCTGCGGCCCGTTAGCCTGCGGATCGATCGGGTCCATCCGGATATGCTCGATGAAGGTCCGCCGCTCCGGCCCCTCCGCCTTCGGATTGATGTCGATACCCTTGTCAGCCTGCCAGACGCCGGCGAGACGGCGGAGCGGACCGAGATTGGCAAGACCGTCGGGCGAGACGTCCGCGGGCTCGGTGAAGATGTCGGCGGGAAGGGGCAGCATGGATGTCCTCGCGTCGTTGCGAGGCAGGAATAGCATGAGAGCGCGGGCGTGGCTCGTGCTCAAGCCTCACAATCGCGAATGGACACAAGCGCCACGCGCAGACGATACATGACGCGAAGCGGAGCCGAACCTCCTGAGTTCGGCTCCGCCGCCAGGACGTCTAGTAACGGTGGTCGCGGACCTCAGGTTGATTCCGGTGATCCCGGACGATGCCGACGCTTCCCAAGATTTTGTGTTCGGCGCGCCCGTTGCGCCGCCGGCAGCTGGTATTTGCGCGCCGGCGCTGACGCCGCTGAAGTTTCCGGTGTGAACGCCCCCTCAAGCAGCTTCCGACGTTGATCTCGCACGCTGCTCGAGCACGCCGATCGTCGAGACCAAATTGTCGCGCCGGGCGCGAAGGTTCAGTGCGAGAAGCGGATATTCCGGCTGATGCACGTCGAACACGCGCGCTCGGGCTTCTTCCTCGAGAATGTCGGTGTTGATGAGTCGAACGCGCCACCACAAATCGGCGATCAACCCATCGAGCCGGAGTTCGCCGGCAGCACCAGAACGGGACACATCTTGCATCGCTTGCCTCAACTTGAAACGGCCTCTCTACCAAGGCCGGACTTTGGTCCTGACTGAGCAAGCAGAGTGCCAGCAATGGGCGGGCACGATCTGGTTCCGGAATTAAGCTCGGGGCTGCGCATGACGAACTGCTGAACGGACGCTCTTGTCGATCCTCAGCGTTGGCGGCGGAACGGTCGATGACCCTCGAAACGTCTCGGCTTAGCTCTTGGGAAGCACCATCCTGCCCTGTGTAGCAATGCCACCCCACTTGGCAGACCAGCTGACTTCCGGGGCGGAGGATCGCTTGATACCCTTCTGATCCCACGCCCCCTGCAGCGCAAACAGGGCGCCTTGGGGATCGACACATCGCACGATCCAGCAACCATCGGGCAACTCGATTGGTTCCTGGAGAACCCGACCCCCGCTAGCATTGATCCGCCGGGCCGCCGCGCCGACGTCCTCGACATTGAAGTAATGGAGCCAACACGCCTGCGATACGCTCGGAAGCTTGGTGAGCATGCCTCCGATCGTCTGCCCGGCCGCCGAAAACAACTCGTACACGCTTGCCGGGCCGGCGTCGGCGGAGGCCCGTTGCCAGCCGAGAAGCTCGCCGTAAAACGGAAAGACCTTGCTTCGGTCTTCGGCCAGCAACTCGTGCCAGCCGACGCGCCTGGGCTGGTCCGGCCCGCTCGGTTGCGATTGGCCATATGTCAGCCCGGTGACCAGCGCAAAGGTCGCTCCTTGCGGATCGGCAACCACTGCAATGCGGCCGATGTTGCTGTCGGTCGGCGATACCAGGATCGCGCCTCCAAGCCGGCGGATCTGCGCGGTCCTCGCATCCATGTCATCGACGGCGACGTAGCCGAGCCATCTCGGCGTAGCTCCCATTCGCACCCCCTCTTCGGGGAGATCCATAAGCCCGACGACCGGAGCTTCGCCCGCAGTCAGCAGCGAGTAAGCCAATTCCGCGCTCGACGCATCTTTCACGGCCCAGCCGACGACCTCCGCGTAAAAAGCAGCCGCCGACGGCATGTCCGTCGTCAGAAGCTCGTACCAAACGAAGCGTCCGGGTAGATCGACCAAGCTAGCTTCCCCGTTCGAGCGGGCAGACCATTGCGCACTGCATCATGCGCCGCAGCCCGGTGTCATCGACAGGAACTTGCCGCGATGTCGTTCATGAAGATGAATGCGATCTGAACGAGCGCCACTACATTTCGTGTTCACGTGAATCTTGCCCGCTTTGATTGCTCGGCGTAGCATCATTGCAGAAGATCGTTCTTCCAACCATGGAGGATGCGGCCATGCGACGAACGAAGCAAGCTTCGAAAAAGAGGCGAATGACCAAAGCCGCAGTCCCGGCGCTCGGATTCGCCGGACTGACTTTTTCGCTGGCGGGAAGCGCGATGGCGTCCGCGGTGCCGCCAAGCGAGCCTCAACAAAGACCGAACTTCGCGCCCGGCCAGTTCACCACGCTCAACGAGGAAGAACTCGCCGACGTCAACCTCGCCACCTTCCATCTCGCCACCGATGAGAGAAGCTTAAGCGGAGTGCTGCTCGCGCGCGGATGCGGTGGCTGTCGTGGCTGCGGCGGTTGCCGTGGCTGTGCGGCCAGAGGTTGCGGTGGCTGCAGAGGTTGTGCAGGCTGCAGAGCCTGTCGCTGCGGCGTCGGATGCGGTGGCTGCGGCGTTGGCGTGATCGGCGTACCAGTGGCATGCACAGGGTGCTGTGCGTCATGGGGCCGCTGCCGCTGGTGCTAGAAAGCAGCACTCCCTGACTGTGTGGCGACAGGTCGCGATTTCATTGGCCGGGCTCGCAAACGACCCGGCCAATTTGCTGTTTTTGTTACAGCGTTCGCTGCCCCCGGCTGGTCAGCTTGCCGATGGCGAGCGAGTGTGTTCCAACTTATCCGAAGAAGAAGGCCGGTGGTCGAGCTCGGTGCACAAGTCGGGTCAGGCCAAGCGTTCGTCGCGCGCCGGCAATCGGGATGACGGGAACAGGATCGGCGTGCTGACCCGATGACAGTCAAGCGAAAGAGCAGCGCTACGAAGCAAACCCGCAAGGACATCTTGCGATTCGCACCGAACTTCACCGCCTATCTGCTTCCTCCCAATGTGGTCTGTCTCTATTCCGAGAACCGCAAGTTCTTCCTGCACGGCGATCTGTATTGCGCTGTGGCGAGCGCGATTGGAAAAAACGGCAAGACTGCGCCGGAAATCATCCGCCTGCTTTCGAAGAGTTTTCCCGTTGCCGAGATCGAGGAAGCCATCAGGCGGCTGCTGGAGCGCAAGTCCGTCATAAGCGGAGCATCGCACGCATTTGCAGGCGCCGTTAATGGATATTGGGCAAGCCTCGGCCTGCCTCCCGAGGTCGCCGAAGAGAATCTGCGCAATTGGCCTGTGCGGGTGGAATCGATCGATGTCAAAGGCGCGAGCGAACTGAGCGCGGCGTTGAGCAAGCTCGGGGTTCGAATCGCCAAGCGGTCGCCCCGGCTTATCATCACGCTTGTGAACGATTACCTCGAGCGGCGGCTCGCCGAGTTGAACGGCGAACGCGTGACCGCCGGGACGCCCTGGCTGCTGGTCCAGCCGTCCGGCGTGTTTCCGCTGGTGGGACCTGTGTTCATGCCGGGCGAGAGCGCCTGCTGGACCTGCCTGCACGATCGCATGATCCGCAATCGCGAGATCAAGGGGTTTCTCGACCGCGGAGTGGCGCAAGCGGTCGCGATATCGCCCCTGGTCAGCGACACCGTAGGACAAACCGGGATCCACTTCGCTGCGGTTGAAATCGCGAAGGCGATCGCCTCCGGATTTCGCACTGATCTCAGCGATCACATCGCGAGCTTCGACCTGACTGGGGCTGCGATCGTCAAGCACTACGTCGCGAAACGCCCGCAATGCTCGACCTGCGGCAGCAAGAAGCTCAGGAATCCACGACGGGCAGCAGTGCCGATCGAGACTGCCGAGGGCAGAAAACTCGTCATGACCAGCGGCGGATACCGCACCGTGACGTCGCGAGCCACCGTGGCGCGGTACCGCAAACACGTCAGTCCGCTGACCGGCGTGGTGTCGCGGCTCGAGCGGATCGAGGCCGATCTGCCGATGAACACCAATTTTTTCGCCCACCACAATTTCTCTGCGCCGGCCTGGAACGTCGACCAGCTCAGGTCCGGCCTGAGCGGCGGCAGCTTCGGCAAGGGCTCCACGGCCGAGCAGGGCGAGGCCAGCGCGCTGATGGAAGCGATCGAGCGCTACTCGGGCATTTTCCAGGGCGACGAGATCAGGACAAAGCGCCGCTTTGCCGATTTCGCTCCGGGTGACGCTCTTCTTCCCAACGACGTCCAGTTCTTCAGCGACATGCAGTTTCAAGACAGGCATGCCCCGCAGCCGGACGATTCACATCCGGTTCCAGAACCGTTCGATCCCTCGACCAGGACCGAATGGTCGCCGGTCTGGTCGTTACGCGACAAGCGTTTCAAATATCTTCCGACGGGCCTTTTGTATTTCTTCTATGGCGGCTTCCACACGGATTCCAACGGATGCGCGGCCGGCAACACCCGCGAGGAGGCCATCGTTCAAGGCTTCCTCGAACTCGTCGAACGCGATGCCTACGCGATCTGGTGGTACAACCGCGTCCGGCGCGCCGAAGTGGACCTTACGCAATTCGAGGATTCCTATGTGCGGGATCTCCAGAGCCAGTTTGCCGACGCGGGGCGACGGCTCTGGGTGCTCGACATCACCAGCGATCTCGGCATTCCCTCCTACGTTGCGATCATGCACTGGATGCAGAACGGACACGAGAATATCGAGTTCGGGTCCGGCTCGCATTTCGACCGCCGCATCGCCTTGCTGCGTTCGCTCACCGAGCTGACCCAGTTCATGTCGATTGGCATGATGAGCGGCGGAAGCGGCGAGAAACCGTCGCTTGACGGTGTCACGCCGCTGCGGCTGGACGATTATCCGTTCCTGATCCCGAGCGACAATCCGATCATCCCGCCGGCACCTGACCTCGAGGTTCACGCCAATACGCGCCACCAGGTCAATGCCTGCGTCGAGATTGCCGCCGGCGCAGGATACGATTTCCTCGTGCTCGACCAGACGCGACCCGACGTCGAGGTCCCCGTCGTCAGGGTGCTCGTTCCGGGCTTGCGGCATTTCTATCGCCGCTTCGGGCCCGGTCGGCTTTACGATGTCCCGGTGAAGCTTGGGCTGCTGGATCGCCCGCGACTGGAAAGCGAACTGACTCCGTTCCTGCCACACACCTGAAGGCTGGCCTCGTTGCACGTTCCCCGGAAAAAGCCGACGAGGAAGATCACACCGATCATCGCCGCCCGACTGAACGGCCGTTTCTCCCTTCAAATGCAGGCCGACGGAAGCATTGCCGCGGTTTCGGGCGATTATTCGGTCGGTCTGGGACAATTCAGCGCCGCGGCGATCGCTCGCGCGGGGCATCTCGCCTCCGGCCTGCCGCTCGCGTCCCTTGCCGGCAAGAGTGTCCTCGCGGGACAAGTTCATGTTCTGGTGCGGCGACTGGCGCAGCATGGGCTGCTCGACTATCGCCTGTTCTCTCCCCGTGACGCGCAAGATTTGGTGGTCATCGAGCCACAGGTCGCCGAATACTGGCCGCAACGCGCGAAGCTATCGAGCAGCGATACGATCGTGTTGTCGCGCTTTGCCTATCTGCGCCGGCGCGGCAACGAGATGGTGCTGGAATCGCCGCGCGCCGGCGCGCTGTTCCGGATTTGCGATCCCGCCGTCGCCGCCACGCTGGCTGCCCTGTCGCAGCCGCAGAAGATCAGCAAGCTTCGCAAGCAGGTGCCTTCCCTGAACCTCGATCTGCTCGGACTGCTGCTCGACAGCGAGATGCTGATCAAGCTCGATACGAAGGACAGAGACGGCCTTCGAGCGAACGAAGGCAACCGCAATCTCGTTCTCTGGGACTTCCACGATCTCGTGTTTCACACGCGGAGCACGGAGGGCCGGCATACCGATCCGGTCGGCGGCGCGTACGCCCATGCGGGGGTCGTTCCGCCGCTGCCCGCGGTGCGCCCGCCCTGGCCCGGCAAGAAAATCTCCCTCGGCAAATTCGCCACGCCAGACCCGGCGTCGTCATTTGCTAAGCTGTTGCGCGAGCGCCATTCAACACGGGATTTCGACGACCAGCATCCGATCACACTCACCGAGCTCGCGCAGTTTCTCGACACGACCGCCCGCGTGCTGTCGAAATGGAAGAGCGGCGCAGATGTCAACGGTGGCCTTGAGGTCGCCTACAGCTCAAGGCCGTATCCGGCGGCAGGCAGCGCGTACGAGCTGGAGTTGTACCTGACGGTCTCGAACTGCGAGGGGCTTGCGCGCGGACTTTATCACTACGACGCCGGTGGCCACGCACTGGTCGCGATCGACGCCTCCGCCCAGCAACTCCAGGCGCTTTCAATGGCCGCGGAGTTTGCCATGGGCGCATCCGGTCCGCCGCAAATCCTGATCACGATCGCCGCGCGGTTCGGGCGGATCTCCTGGAAATACAGCGCGATCGCGTATTCGCTGATCCTGAAGGACGTCGGCTGCATGATCCAGACGTTCTACCTGGCAGCAACCGATATGGGCCTCGGCGGCTGCGCCATCGGCACTGGCAATATCGATCTGTTTGCAAAGATGACGGGGCTCGAATTCCACGTCGAGGGCCCTGTCGGTCAGTTCGCGCTCGGACGCGGCAGGAAGCCAGCGAGCCTAGGCTAGGGGACGATATTTTTTGGATGTTGCCGTTTGGACCGTGCGCAAAAATGGTGCGCCATTCAGAACAAAACCACGAACTCATATATAATTGAAATTTCAACGCTGTTCGAAAGAGGCCGGACTGGAGGCTAGGTCCGCCGCGCATCTGCCAAGGCCTGCGGCTCGACCAGCAAACCTTGTCGTTCGTAACGGCCACGGGTCGTGCTGAAGCGCACGACCACGGCATGTCGAGTGCTGTTCGCTTTCACGCGCCGCGTCAGCAAGGCATCACCCGCCGGCAGAAACTCGAGATCACCGAGGCCAACGCAGCGCATGCACGCCGGGCCAGGATTCTCCATTATCAACAGATCGCCGGTGCCGCCGCACCGATGGCATCGCCACTCCGCGTTCAATGGCTGGACGACCACCAGTTCCGGCGCGCGGCTTGCCTTTTCCGCCAGGCGCTCACGCTTCTTCTCGGAAAGCTCCGGTGACACCCAATGTGTCCGGTATGACGCTTCGATCGCAGGATTTCCGCTTCGGCTGAAACGCAGCCTCTGGCGTCCCACCGTACGGGCAACATACACCGTCTCGCTGGCCGATAATCCCTTGGCGGCCGCCCACGACCGGAATAGCCGCATAGCTTCCGAGATTCGCGGCGGATTGGTCCGGACAACCTCCTCCAGGCAGCCGATCTGGCCGCGGCGCCAGCGCTCCACCGCTTCTGGATCAAGCCAACCGAGCTCAAGGAGAATGTCGATGCTGCTCACAACGAGCCGGGCGGCAAGCGCCGTTTCAGCCGCTCTGGCGACACGATCAGCAAGTGGAACCCGATTCTTCCGGCTCATTTTTTAAGTCGAACTCGCTATGCCCGGGTGCAAAGCAAACTTTATCCGTCCAGCGCCGACGCATGCGCCAGGTCCTCTCGTCGCTGCTTGGCACGCCGCTCGTAGCTGGCCTGGTTCTTGGTCGCGATCAGCGTGTGGGGGCTGCCGCGCCTTTCGGTCGTGAGGTCAAGGTCACACGCCGTACTCCGAACGCTTTGCTCGACATGGGTCCTTCGATCCTGGATCGCCTTCAGGCGCCATTGCTGTTGATCCGGCGAGGCCAGGAACGCGCCCAGTCGACGGCACTCGTCACATGTGCATTTGAGCGGGTTGGTCCTGGTCCAGTCCCGTGGTGCCTCCAGCGGCAGGGCGATGCGCCTGCGCAAATGGTCGAGAGACGCCTCGCGGAGCCGCCGCACCGCCGGCCAAACCCTGCTCTCCACCAGCTTGGCAAACGCGCGAGCGGCGGGGACCAGCACGTCGTCTGGTTTGTATGTCTTCGGCCAAGCCAGCAGGTGTTCGATCGCTCGCGCCGCGAGCCCCGCGTCGATCCGGCTCGTCGCCGTCACAAGATCGACGACGAAGCCCGGCTTCACCGGCGTTGGCCGGGTCCAGGTGTCTACCCGCTCGTTCTTGGTCGGATCGCCCGGCAAGGCCTCTATCAAGGCTGCGCCGATCTGCTCCAGGTCGCCCGTCGCACCCGTCGGCGCCGCGACGCATCGCTGCAGCAGATCGCCGCAGGCACTGAGATGGGCCGAAGCGCTATGCCTGACGATCCGGACCAGCAGCTCCGTTGCGCGCGGGGCCGGAAGAAGCGCGGCGGCGCGCACGATGGCGGCATTGTCGGGCGCAGCGTAATGGCCTTCGGCGGATCGCTCGGCGAGAAACGAATCGATGCGCGCCACGTTCCCCAGCCGGACCTGCAAATCGAGCATCCGGCCGGCTTCGGCGTCGTCGTCCGCCCGCCAGGACGAGCGCGACCAGGAGCGCAGCATGTGCCCCGAAAGCTCATCGGCCTCACGCCACAACGGCGACTGGATCGATGCGTTGCTCGTCTCCCAGCGCGCCGTCAGATCTTCGAGATACGGCAGCGTGGTGCGGAGGCCGGCCTGATTGAGCACCGCGAGCCTCCGCGCGATCGGCCACAACACGAAGCCGGCACGGCGATAGGTACGCTCGAAGGACGCGCCTTCGTTGCCTGTCGCTTCGTGAAAATGCTGCTCGTCCGGCGTCAGATCCTCAAAGGCATCGGGCGGGCAGAGCTCGTCCTCGGCAAATGGAAAATCGTCGAACCCGGCCTCGCCGCGATCCGGACGCCGCCACTCGGACAGGATCAGCGCCCGGTCAACGACCTCGGCGGCCTCAAATTCTTCTTCGTCATCCTCCTCCTCGTCGCGACTCCAGCGACGACGGCCGTGGTAGCCGGTATGTTCGGCGCTGCCGCTTTCCTCGATCGACACGAGAGCGAGATGGAGATCGCAATCCGCCTCTGCGGCCGCTTTGGCCAGCACGGACGCAATACCCGCATCGGTACCCTTGAGTGCCCCGAACGACAGTTCCGTCGGCGTATAGGCGTGCTCCAAGGGCAGGACCAGCTTATCGGGCTCGTCCTCCGCGCTCGCCCAACTCCGCAGCAGCTCAACCACGCGCTCGTGCTCCGCGCGATAATCGGGCGCCTTCAGCTGACGTCTCTTGCCGGCGAAATGCAAGTTATAGACGAGCGTCAGGCGACATCCCTTCTTCACGGGACGCACTCCATGCACGCAGTCGGCATAGAACGCCGCGAAGCCGATCTCCGACGGCTCCTCCGGACATAGATCGAGCACCACCTCCCGGCCGAGATGCTTTATGACCAACTCGCCGCCGCTGTGGGCCGAGGGCAGCACCAGCACCATCGTCGCGAACATGCCGGGCACCTTCTCGGTATCGCGGTGATCGACGAAGAAGCCGCCGGGGTCGTAGACAAGAAGCTTATAGAAGTCGGCCGCAACCGGTTCGCTCACGCCAAGCCCAAGGGCTATGTCGGCGACGAGTCCGGCCAGGGTCTTCTCCCAGTGACGCCCTCCAATCCGAACCTTGGCCGGATCGACCTGCCAAGTTCTCCGGACTTTGCGATCGACCACCGTCTCCTCGCCGCGCCCATGGGGAGCTTCCTCGGCGATCGCGACGAGCCGCTCGGCTTGTACGGGCAGAATCGGAAACGCGATCCTTCCCACGCCGTCGACATCGATCGCCGGCATGAAGATCTCCCGAATTCCACCGATACAAAAGTCGCCCGGACGCTCGACGGAACGAAGACTGTTGAGCAACGCGGTACCGATCGGCGACATGGCAACTCCCTGCAAGCTGGACAGCGTTTCGTGAACGATCGACACGTCGACGCGCTGGGCCTTCAGGAAATTATACGCAGCGAACGCACGCGTGTGAAATCACGGTCATGCGTCACCAGGGCGGCCGCGTTGATCGCCAATGCGCTGGCCGCTTGAACAGCGTCTGCCAGCTTGAGGCGGAGCGACGCCCGCAGCCTCGCAGCACTTTCCGCAATGTCGATGTCAAGCGCGATCGGTTGCCACGATTCGAGGATCGCACGGTAACGCTGCGCGAGCGCGTCATCACGTGCCTGCAGGGGCCCGGTCAGCACCTCGGCGACGGTGATGGTCGTTACGGCGAAGCGCAGACGCCCAGCTCCATGGGCTTCGAAGAGCGGCTTGAAGCGCGGTCCGAATTTCGTGTGTCCCTCGAGAAAGTAGATGATGGGCGCCGAATCGACGAGAACGAGCGCATCCTCCGGCAGATCTCCAAAATCTAGCGGTTCCATTCGTCACGCAGCTTTCGAAGCGTACGGGTGCTATTCTTCCCCCATAGCCCATGTCCGGATCCTGCGACGGTCATCAGCGACTGCTGGCGAATGGCAGCGCCATACGCCTCGATCGGCACTAACGCTGCAACCGGACGGCCATGTCTGGTAATGACCGTCGAACGGCCCTTCTCGGCTGCTTCGAGAAGATCCGGGAGCTGATTGCGGGCTTCTTCCGCGCCTTTACGCAAGATGGGGTTCACTGCGCTTTTCTCCTAAAAGAACCGTACAGCACCGTACAGATTCAGTCAACAACATCCGGCCGCCCGAGCCTCTCGGACCTTCGCTGGAATTTTCCATTTCGCATTTTTTCGGCCGGGAGGACGACGACGAAGGGCGGCGCCATGGCGGCATCGAACCGCAACGAGCTCGATGATTGGACGGGAGAACGATATGCGGGCTTCCCTTTGCTGACAAAAATCGATGGAGGTTCGAAATCGCCAGTCTGCCAGCGGTATCCGCAGAGTGCGCTGTTTTGTTCTGAATGCTAGGAATGGTGCCCAGGGGCGGAATCGAACCACCGACACTGCGATTTTCAGTCGCATGCTCTACCAACTGAGCTACCTGGGCGTGCTCCAAAGAGGGGCCAAAGCCCATCGAGCGGGCGGTTTATAGTGGGCTGAAGGCTGCCTGTCCACCCACGCTTCGCCTTCGGCCGAGCGGGCGCGCGGCCTGGCTGTGCACAAGCTGGGGCGGCTTTGCCGCGGCTGGCTCGCGGCACATCGGTGAGAGAAGCAGGCGATTGATATTACTTGCTTATTCTTCACCATCCGTCTCATCGTCGCGGCCGGGGATGACGTAGGAGCCCTTCAGCCAGCGATTCAGATCGACGTCGCGGCAGCGCGGGGAGCAGAACGGACGGGTGGCCTCGGACTGCGGCTTACCGCAGATCGGGCAGGTTTTGAGGGGGCTAGCGGGCTTTTTCACCTGGTCGTCCATAAGGTGCGCAGCTTACACGGGGTGAGGGAGTTCAAGAGCGTGTCGGCAAAGGGGTTCCTCCGGCCGAAGCGCTGGCAGGAGCGGCTGTTCGGCTTACACGGCGGTGGTGTTGAGCCAGCCGAAGCGGATCGGGAAACCTTCGCCGCCGAGCAGCGTGGTGGTCTCGTAGAGCGGCAGGCCGACCACGTTGGTGTAAGACCCCACCATTTTGACCACGAACGAGCCGGCGATGCCCTGCACGGCGTAGCCGCCGGCTTTGCCGCGCCATTCGCCGGAGCCGATATAGGCCTGGATGTCGTCCTCCGAGAGGCGCTTGAAGCGGACCCGGGTCTCCACCAGGCGCTGGCGGAAGGCCTCGCGCGGCGTCACCAGGGTGATCGCGGTGTAGACGCGGTGGTTGCGGCCCGACAGCAGCCGCAGGCACTGCGCGGCCTCGTCGACCAGATTGGCCTTGGGCAGGATGCGACGGCCGACCGCCACCACGGTGTCGGCGGAAAGGATGAAGGCGCCGCGCAGCTCGTCGTCGAGCTGCACCGATTTGAGCGCCGCATCGGCCTTGGCCCGCGCGAGCCGGTTGGCACAGGCGCGCGGCAGCTCGCCCCGCTTCGGCGTCTCGTCGACGTCGGCGGGCCGGAGTGCGTCCGGGTCGATACCGGCCTGGTTGAGCAGCGACAAGCGCCGCGGCGAACCGGAGGCAAGAACGAATTTGGGGCGGCCAAGCATCAGGTGATTTGGGGATGAAGCAGGGGGTGAATTGCGCGCGGAACCTATCGGAAGGGGGCCGATTTCACAACCCGGGAACCCGGACTTTACTGATTCGACGGGCACAGGATGCGTGTGCCTGCGCTCTATGACGCGGGTGTTATGGACGCGGAATGCTACCCGTTCGCCGCGCCCACCTTCGAAAACCGCCGGCGGATGCGCAGCATGAGCTGGTCGCAGACCTCACGGTAGGCAGCCAACTTCTGGTCGCGGCTGCCTTCGATGGTGGTGGGATCCTGCGTCGGCCAATACTCGACGTCGGCGGCGAGCGTGCGGGTCAGCTCCAGCGCCTTGTGGTGCGCCTCCGGTGACAGCGTGATGATGAGGTCGAAATTCAGTCCCTCCCAATCCTCCAGCTCCTCGAAGGTCTGCGGCTTGTGGGTGGCGATGTCCTGGCCGAGCTCAGCCATTACAGATACCGCGAAGGGATCGAGCTCGCCGCGCCTGGCGCCGGCCGACTTCACGTAAAGTCCTTGCGGAAACATGTGCCGCAGCAGGCTCTCGGCCATCGGCGAGCGCACGCTGTTCATGGCACAGGCGAACAGCACCGATTGCGGATCGCGTGCGCGTGGCGGACCCGCCATCGCGCCTAGCCCTTCCAGTGCAGAACAGTAATGAGCGTGAACAGCCGGCGCGAGGTTTCGAAATCGATCCGCACCTTGCCCTTCAAGCGCTCCTGCAGCGTACGCGATCCCTCGTCATGGATGCCGCGGCGGCCCATGTCGATGGCCTCGATCTTGTCCGGGGTCGCGGTGCGGATAGCCTGGTAATAGCTGTCGCAGATCATGAAATAGTCCTTCACGATCCGGCGGAACGGCGTCAGCGACAACAGATGGGCGACCACGGGCGTGCCGTCCTCGCGGCGGATGTCGAACATCAACCGGCTGCCGGTGATGCCGATATGCAGCGTGAACGGCCCCTTCCCGTCGGCGCCCTCGGGGGCGAACAGGTTCTGCTCGATCAGATCGTAGATCGCGATCGCGCGCTCATGCTCGATGTCGGGCCCGGAACGGCCGATCGAGTCCTCGTCGAGCGTGACGCCGACGATGCGATTTTGCGAGTCGTCCTGTTCGGGCGGCTGGGTCATGACAAATTGAGGCGCAATCCGATCGAGCGCGAATGGGCATCTAGCCCTTCCGCCTTACCGAGAATCATCGCGGCCGGACCCAGCGCACGCAGCTGATCCGGGCCGCATTTCAGGATCGAGGTACGCTTGAGGAAATCGTGCACCGAGAGGCCCGAAGAAAATCGCGCCGAGCGCGCCGTCGGCAGCACATGGTTGGAGCCGCCGACATAGTCGCCGATCGCCTCCGGCGTATGCGCGCCGAGGAACACTGCACCGGCATTGCGGATCTTTGCAGCGAGTGCGTCGGGATCTTGCGTCATGATCTCGAGATGTTCGGCGGCAATGGCGTCCGCAAGCGGGATGGCGTCGTTGAGATTCTTCACCATGATGATGGCACCGAAATCGGCCCACGAGGCGCTGGCGATCGCGGCACGCGGCAGCGTCTTCAGCTGCGCCTCGACCGCCTTCTCGACATCGACGGCAAGGCGCGCGGAATCGGTAATCAGGATCGACTGGGCGCTGGCATCGTGCTCGGCCTGTGCCAGTAGATCGGCAGCGATCCAGTCGGCATTGCCGGTGTCGTCCGCGATGACAAGCACCTCGGAGGGACCGGCGATCATGTCGATGCCGACCTTGCCGAACACCAGCCGTTTTGCCGCAGCGACATAGGCGTTGCCAGGGCCGACGATTTTTGCGACCGGCGCGATCGTCGCGGTGCCATGCGCGAGCGCGGCCACGGCCTGCGCGCCGCCGACGCGGTAGATCTCGCTGACGCCGCCGAGCTTTGCTGCCGCCAGCACCAGCGGATTGAGCTTGCCGTCGGGCGAGGGCACCACCATGACGAGACGCGCCACGCCGGCGACCTTTGCCGGCACCGCATTCATCAGCACTGAGGAGGGATAAGCCGCGGTGCCGCCGGGCACGTAGAGGCCGGCGGATTCGATCGCGGTGTAGCGCCAGCCGAGCTCGACGCCGAGCGGATCGGTGAAACGCTCGTCCTTCGGAAGCTGGCGACCGTGATAGGTCTCGATGCGGTCGCGCGCGAGCTTGAGCGCGTCCAGCGTCGCGGCATCGCAGGCTTTCACCGCGGCCTCGATCTCGGCGGCGGTGACGCGCAGGCCGGATGCATCCAGCGTCAGCCGGTCGAACTTTGCCGTCGCCTCGAGCAGGGCCGCGTCGCCACGCTTGGCCACGTCGTCGACGATGGCACGCGCGGCAGCCTCGACGTCGGCCGAGGCCTCGCGCTTTGCGGCGAGGAAGGCCACGAATCGCTGGTCAAAATCGGCGCTGCTACGGTCGAGACGAACGGGCATCTTGGCTTCTAACTGGTTTTTGGGGGCGCGGTTTGGCTCACCGGGCCCCTGCTCAATGGCGCGGCGGGAAAGCTGCGTCAACCCTTGGCTCAACCCTTGGAAGGCGGCGTTCTGGCGCGGGCCTCAGCGGATTTGGCTGGTATACCGACCACCTCAGCCCTCCCCGCCAACCTCCAGCCCCGTCCCCAGCTCATCCGCCCCCAGATCGGTCAGCTCGCATTCCAGGCATTCGACGTCGAGGCGGATGGCGCCGCCTTGGGCAAACAGGAGCAACGCGCTGCCGCCGGGGGCGTCCTGGCCGTGAAATTCGATGCCGATGAGGTCCAGAATCATGTCCGCCGCGGCGAGGTCGATGTTGCGCGACTTGCAGGCGAGCACGCGGTCGAAACGCAGGGCGGCGATCAGCCTGCGCGGCTCGGCCTCGCCGTCCAGCATCTGCTCCCAGTCCAACCGGCTCATGCCGACCACCAGCCGCTTTTCGCTTTGCCGCCAGATGATGTCCGAGGGCTGCACGCGGGCATCCTGGACGTGGGCCGAGATCACGGCGAGGTCGTCGGCGTCGAGCGCGATCAATTTGAGCTGGGGAGACATCGCCGGCGCTTTCTCCTTCGGGCGGACATGGCTCAACGCGCGCGGGCGCCAAAATTTCCCTGGAACTAAGGCTCCACCGGACTAGAGGCTATTGATATCCTCCATCTCCAGCACCTTGCGCGGATACCCCTCCCGGGCAACCCGGATCATGGCGCGGCCCATCTGCTCGGTCGAGGTGACGAGCCGCGGCGAGAGCCGGCGCAGCACCGACCAGAGTGGCCAGGTTACGGTATACACCACCTGCACCCACGCGGTCTTGGAGCGGGCACCGTGCAGGGGCTGGATCGCGCCGGGCCGGAACATGTAGGCCGCCTTGAACGGCAGCTTGAGCAGATCGTTCTCGGTCTTGCCCTTGATACGCGCCCACATTCGCGAACCCTGCTCGGTGGAATCGGTGCCGGCGCCTGTGACGTAAGTGAAAATCATCTGCGGATTGAGCCGCGCCAGCGTCGTCGCCGCCGCGAGCGTGAGGTCGTAGGTGAGATGACGATAGCGCTCCTCGCTCATGCCGATCGAAGAGACTCCGAGGCAGAAGAAGCAGGCGTCGAAGCCGGTCAGTTGCGTTTCGATCGCCGAATAATCCGTGAAATCGCCGCGTGTGATCTCGGTGAGCTTGGCATTGCGCACGCCGGTCGGGCTACGGCCGATCGCAACCACGCGGTCAATGCCGGCATCGACCAGGCATTCGCGCAAAACGCCCTGCCCGACCATGCCGGTCGCGCCGAAGATGATGATCTGCATCGGGACGTTTCCTACAGCGTCGCGGCTCATGCGGCGGCTACGATCTCGTCGAAGGATATATTGGTCAACGTCGCCGAGACATCCCACAGCATGGCTGCCGAGGCGAAATCCTTTGCCTGCGGCATGATCTTCGCCGGCCTGGGTGGTCCCTTCAATTCGTAGAACCAGTTCGGACCGTAATAGCCGCCGGGCTCAGCTGCCGGCGAGGTCGCGGCCAACAAGGTCGGCAGCGCGCCTTCCGCGGCAGACTGGCTGATGAAGGGCTGCAGCCACCGGCTCACACGCGACTGGAACGTGTTCGCACCCGGCCCGTTCGGAATGAGATCGGTCCGCGCGTAGCCGGGATGTGCGGCAAGGCTCGTCAGACCCCAGCCGGCGGCGAGGCTGCGGCGCTGCAACTCCAGCGAAAACATCAGCATCGCCAGCTTGGACTGGCAATAGGCCCGCCACGGACGATAGGAGTGCCTGCTTTGCAGATCGTCAAAATTGATCGCGCCGGAGCGGTGCGCGAGGCTCGAGAGATTGACCACGCGCGCCGCCTTCGCCCGGCAAAGCTGCGGCAACAGCCGCGCCGTAAGCGCGTAATGGCCGAGATAGTTGGTGCCGAGTTGCATCTCGAAACCATCCGCCGTCTGCTGCCGCTTCGGCAGCGCCATCACACCGGCATTGTTGACGAGGAGGTCGAGCTGCTCGTTGCTGGCGGCGAAGCGCCTGGTAAAATCGGCCACGGACGCGAGGCTGGCGAGGTCGAGATGCTCGTAAGCGATCAGCGCATTGGGAAAGCGCTCGCAAATGCCCTCGATCGCGCGCAGGCCCTTTGCGTCGTTGCGCCCGGTGAGTATGACAATGGCACCGGCGCCCGCCAGCGCCAGCGCCGTCTCGTAGCCGAGGCCGCCCGTCGCCCCGGTCACGACGGCGGTCTTGCCGCTGAGAGAGGGGATGTCTGCCGTGGTCCAGTCGGTCATGCCATAGCTCCGTCGGCGCTGGGAAAAGGCCCGCGACGGGTCTAAATGTGCACTGGGTGCAAGTTTGCAAGAGGTGAAATGATTTGAAGATTTCGAAGGTCGCCAGGAAATCAGCCCACAAGCGCGCCAAGCCGTTGCCGGCAGGGGTAAAATCCCCCGATGGCCCCGGCCTGCGCGAGCGCAAGCTGCAGGAGACCCGCGAGCGACTGGCCCGCGCGGCCATGGCGCTGTTCCTGGAGCGCGGCTTCGAGGCCACGACCATCGACGACATCGCGGCCGCGGCGGACGTGTCGCGACGCAGCTTCTTCCATTATTTCGCCTCGAAGGAGGACGTGGTGTCCGCCTGGCAGGAGGGCGCAGCCGCCGCGCTGGTCGCGGAGGTCGTCGGGCGGCCTGCGGGCGAATCCATGCTGACCGCGGCGGAGAACGCGATCGCGGCGGCGCTCAAGCGGATCGATCCGGCGGAGGCTGCGGCAATGTCGCGGCTCAAGCGCGACAACCCCGCGCTTCGGGCACGCGACCAGCTCAAATACGAGAAGCTCGAGCACGCCCTGGCCGAGGGGCTTTCACAGCGCGCCAGAACCAAATCGGATAAGCTGAAGGCGCGGCTCGTCGCCATGATCGCCACCGGCGCGATGCGCGTCGGCGGCGAGAGCTGGATCGGCGAAGGTGCGCGGGAGAAGCCGGAAGCTTTCGTCAAGCGCACCTTCGATGCGATCAGAGCGATATTGGAGTGAGGCCGCTCACCCCTTGAAGAACGCCAGCAGGTCCGCGTTGATGGTCTCGGCATGCGTGGTCGGCATGCCGTGCGGAAAACCCTTGTAGGTCTTCAGCGTGCCGTTCTTCAACAGTTTGGCCGAGAGCGGCGCGGAATCGGCGTAAGGCACGATCTGGTCGTCGTCGCCGTGCATCACCAGCACCGGCACGTTGATCTTCTTCAGATCCTCGGTGAAGTCGGTCTGCGAGAACGCGACGATGCCGTCGTAGTGCGCCTTCGCGCCGCCCATCATGCCCTGGCGCCACCAGTTCTGGATCACCGCGTCCGACGGCTTTGCGCCGGGGCGATTGTAGCCGTAGAATGGGCCGGCGGGGAGATCGCGATAGAATTGCGTGCGGCTGGCGGCGAGTTGCGCCTGGAGACCGTCGAACACGCTCTTCGGCAGGCCGCCGGGATTGGCCGCGGTCTGCACCATCAGCGGCGGCACGGCGGAGAGGATTGCAGCCTTCGCCACCCGGCTCTCGCCGTGGCGCGCGATGTAGTGCACGACTTCGCCGCCACCGGTAGAGTGGCCGACGTGGATCGCATTCTTCAGGTCGAGATGCGCCGTCACCGCCGCGAGATCGTCGGCATAATGATCCATGTCGTGGCCGTCGGAGACCTGCGACGAACGCCCGTGGCCGCGGCGGTCATGGGCGATGACGCGGTAGCCGCGCGCGACGAAGAACAACATTTGCGTGTCCCAATCGTCGGCCGACAGCGGCCAGCCATGGCTGAACACGATCGGCTGGCCACTTCCCCAATCCTTGTAGAAGATATCGACGCCGTCCTTGGTGGTGATGGTAGGCATTGCTAGGCTCCTTGAACGATCAGACGAACGCCATCGGCTTGTAGCGGCGCCAGGCGCCGACGGTGAGCACCACGAAGAACACCAGCACGATGCCCTGCACCACGGCGAACACGGGGCCTCCCGGCGGCGCCGGCGGCACTGCGGGCGCGAGCGCGGCAAGCGCCGGCACCTTGAGGAACGACTGGATCACCAGCACGAAGACATTGAAATACAGCGAGATCATCGCGGTCACGATGTAGACCGGACGCCAGACGCCAGCGAGCTTCATGCCGTACAGTGCGATGCAGGCGATCGCGAGCAGCACCAGCGAAATGATGCCGATGATGTGCGACGGCAGCAGCTCCTGGAACGGAAACAGGAAGCCGGTGGCGCTGGTGAGGATCGTGAACAGCAGGAAGATCGCGGTGAGGCCCGGCATCGGCTTCGAGCCGAGCAGGCCGAACATCACGACGAGGCCGGCTGCGATGCCGATCAGGCTGATGATGACATGCACCATCGTGAAGGCGGGCAAGCTCAACCCAAGAATCATGACATCTCTCCTACTCGTCTCGCATTGAGATCGGAAAGATAGTATTACGGTCCTCATCGAATTGCCACCTGCGCCGGTGTCACATATGCGCGTGCGGCCATGCACCGTCGTGCGAATCGACAAACGCATGCTTTATTTTTTTGCACCGCTGTCACAAACGACGGCAGGTTTTCGAGGAAAGTTGAATCGAACATCGCAACATCGGCCCGCCATCGGCGGGCCGATGCAAGACGAACTCACACTTCCTTGGTGTCGAAGATCAGCAGGTCGGCGCCGCCGCTGGCGAATTTCGGCACGTCAGCGCCGGTCGCCTTGCCTTCCGGGCTGCCGAATGCCGCCTGGATGTCGGCCGCGCTGTCGAAGGTGAGAATGGCGACCAGATGGATTCCGGACGGTCCGGCGGGGGAGCCGACCGGCCCCTTGCTGATGGCGTACTTCTTCAGGCCTGGAAGTTTCTTGGCGAGCGGAATGTGGGTCTCGGCATAATACTTGTCGAAGGCCGCAGGATCCGTGGGCGTTTTATACAGCACGACGATTTCAGCCATGTAGTCCTCCCGTTAAGCGTTTTGTTTATAGACCCTCATGGCGAGGAGCGTGCGAAGCACGCGTCTCGAACCATGCAGGCCCGGCTTTGGCAGCTGGGCCTCGATCCTTCGAGACGCCGCTGTCGCGGCTCCTCAGGATGACGGGATAGTCACGTATGACACGGCAAGATGGCAAGTCACATTCGCCTTGCCATCTGCTTGTCTTCTACTTGACTCATCGTTTGAGCACGATCTTTTCGGAAAACCGCTGCACACTCTTCCGGATCGTGCTCTAAAGCGCCGGCTTTGCGGCGTCACCGAGGAAACCGTGCAGGGAGGCCACGACTTGCGCGCCCTCACCGATGGCGCCCCCGACGCGCTTGACAGAGCCGGAGCGGACGTCGCCGACGGCGTAGACCCCGGGCACGGAGGTCTCCAGCGGCGCGACCAGCCGGCCCTGGTTCTGCTCGGACTGCGCGCCGGTCACGACGAAGCCGCCGCGATCGAGCGTCACGCCGCAACCGTCGAGCCAGTTGGTGGCGGGATCGGCGCCGACGAACAAAAACAGATTGCGGACGTCCGCAAAATCCTCGTCGGTCGAGAGCCGGCTCTTCCAGCGGATGCGACGCAGCAGCGAGGCCTCGTCACCTTCGAGCGCCGTGATCTCGGTGTTGAACATCAATTCGATGTTCGGCGTCGCTTCGATGCGCTCGATGAGATAGCGCGACATGCTGGCGCCCAGGCCGCCGCCGCGGATGATCATCAGCACGCGCTTGGCATGCCCCGACAGGAACACGGCCGCCTGCCCCGCGGAGTTGCCGGCACCGACCAGCGCGACTTCCTCGCCTGCGCACAGCTTCGCCTCGACCGGCGACGCCCAGTACCAGACGCCGCGGCCTTCGAACTTGTCGAGATTCTCGATCTCGGGCCGGCGATAGCGCGCGCCGCTTGCGACAACGACCGCGCGCGAATGCAGGGGGTCGCAGCCGTCAAGCGCCACCGAAAAGGCGCCATCCTTGCGCGTGCAGTCGAGCGACTTCACCGTCACCGGGATCATGATCTCCGCGCCAAACTTTTGCGCCTGGTTGAAGGCGCGCGCGGTCAGGGCCATGCCGGAAATTCCGGTCGGAAAGCCGAGATAGTTTTCAATGCGCGCGCTGGCGCCGGCCTGGCCGCCGAAGGCGCGGGTGTCGAGCACGGCAACCGAGAGGCCTTCGGACGCGGCATACACCGCGGTGGCGAGCCCGGCCGGACCGGAGCCGACGATCGCGACGTCGTAGATGCGGTCGTTGCGCGGGCCGCCGATCATGCCGATGGCGCGCGCAAGCTCGGTTTCGCCGGGATTGCGCAGCACCGCACCATCGGGGGTGACGACCAGCGGCCAGTCTTCCGGCTTGGGCGAATAACGCGCGATAACATCGGCGGCGTCGCGATCGCGCTCGGGATCGAGCAGATGATGCGGCTGGCCGTTGCGGGTGAGGAAACCCTGCAACCGCACCACACCTGACGAATGCGAGGGACCGATCAGCACGACACCGCCGACGCCGCCCTGAAGCAGATTGACCCGGCGCAGGATCAGCGCGCGCATGATGCGCTCGCCGAGCTCGGCCTCGGCGACCAGCAGCGCGCGCAGGCGCTCGGGCGGCAACAGCAGCGTCTCGACATCGCCTTCGGCGCGGCCGTCGACCAGCGCCGGCCGTCCCGAGAGCTGGCTGAGCTCCGCCAAAAATTGTCCCGGCCCCTGGTCGATCAACGGGGTGACGTGACCAAGGCCGTCGCGCTGGGTGATGGCGACGTGGCCCTTCAGCACGACGAACATGCCCGGCCCGGGCTTGCCGGTCTCGAACAGGAATTCGCCATCGGCATAGAGGCGAACCTCGCCGAAATGCCTGACACGCTCGATCTCGGCTGATGTCAGCGTCGGAAAGGTCTGTTCAGGGCGGGTGAACCGCGACATCTGCGCGTCACCGTCGGGTCGTTGCGATTCGTCCTGCCCCATTGCCACGTCCATGCACTCCAAAAAATTCCAGCCGCCGGTTTCTAGCCGCCGGTCTTGCCAGCGGTCCCATCATCTAGGGAATTATCTTCGTTCTGCGAGGGCTCGGTGCTTGCGGCGCGTTCGCGCGCCTGCACCTTCCGCCGCTTCAAATTTTCGCGCAGGGCCGATTTCAGCCGGTCGTCGCGGGACGCCCGGTCCTGTCGCGGGTCCTGCTTCGTGCTCTTGTCGTTCTCGTCAGCCATCGGGGTCCATTACCAGTGATCCCGCGATAACATGCCCGAGGAATAAGGCAGCTCAAGAGGCCCGCGCGATCCGATCGTGCGAAAATCGAAATGGATCGAATCCGGCGCATCGGGCAACTGGCCAGTTGGGTGGGATATCGGAACCGAATCCGCGGAAAGGCGGCCGTTTCGAGCCAAAACAAGCATTTTGGGCCCGATATCGACCTGATTTTATCGCTTTGGCGGGGCCTGCAAGCTTGCACAGGCGGGGGGCTTGTGGCAGATATCGGCCCGCTTGGTAGGCCCCTCGTGGCGGCCGATTCTCGATCCCAGCACATGCTGCCGTAGCTCAGTGGTAGAGCACTCCATTGGTAATGGAGAGGTCGACAGTTCAATCCTGTCTGGCAGCACCATTCCCTGGGTCAAATCACGCACAGATCAGCATTCTCGCGGCAACAAACGCCCGAGTTTTGCTATTTGCCGTAGCCCTCTTCTGTGAAGAGAGCGCAGGGAAGACCGGGTGCCGGCTGGCACCCGCGGTCCGCTGCGCGAAAGCACACGCAGGAAGAACCGCACAGCAGCATACAGGTGTAGCCAATCACTCGGCCTTCCCTGCGCAGTGGGTTGACGGCTTATGCCGCGCTCTCCCCGGCGACGAGTTCCTTTTTGTCACCGTCGCCTTGCGAATTGGCGATGGCTCGAGACCCGGTAGAGCCCCGATCCATCTCCGCAAGGCTTGACCGTAGCAACGACGGCCAGGACCACACGATTTTGCCGTACGCATCGGCGCCGTTCGTCCGCACGCAGCAAGGATCTCACGAGGTTCATCTCGCCCTGATCCCGCCTTCGCGTGCCCGACGCTGCCGCGTCCACCGCACCCCGATCCACGTTTCGTTACGACGGACGACCGCCCCTCTCCCCGGACCGGGATGGGGGATTGATACCGCAATTCCGAATTTCGGTAAAGTGGAATATTTTCGCGACAGGGGATTGACGGTTTTGGGACGGGGCGGTGTTTTGCCCGAGGGGTTGGATTGGCGCAGGCGACAATGCTTCGGTCAGAAAGCTTCACCCCAGCCGCCCCCGGTCAGCTTCATTCCGAAATTGGAGCGGGCTTCGTCGACGAACGCCTTCAGGGTCTCCGCCGTACTAGCGACGCAAGGCGGCTGGGCACCGACCGGAAGAATGAACCCCCGCTGGCCAACTCTAAAATAGATTCCGATGCCACGTTCTAGGGTCTGTTGGGATTCATCTGGAGTTTATCGCGGCCGCGGCCAGATAGATCATTGAAGTGAAGCTCTGGTCGGTCTTGTCGGCGCGCATTG
>NZ_JBEPQV010000023.1:0-112500 GCF_040548035.1 Bradyrhizobium sp. LB8.2
GACTTGACGCACAGACCCCGGGCGTCAGGACCACACGACTTCTCCGTCCGCGGACGGTCCCGCCTGATCGTCAAGGGCTTGCGTGTGCTCACCCCGGACAACCGACCAGCCCGTTCTCCAGCGCCGTGTCGTACCGCGTCGCGTGAGGACTCACGGTTGCCCGCCCTGTCATCACGCTGCCCGCGCCGTCGCTGCCGCGTCCACCGCCACCCGGCCCGCATGTCGTGACGATCGCGAACGCCCCTTTGGCAGGGCCAGGATGACCGTCGTATGCCATAAATCCGAAATTCGGAAAAGTGAAATTTTTTTACGCGGAGGGCTTGACGGGGTGTTTTGCCCGACGCCTCGCGGGTGCAGGCCGCGCGCGGCGAGAGGGCTTGGGCAGCCCGCAGCTACACCGTCATTGCGAGCGCAGCGAAGCAATCCAGACTGTCTCTGCGGAAAAGATTCTGGATCGCTTCGCTTCGCTCGCAATGACGGAAATTATGCTGGCGGTCGGAGCATCACTATCCGGGCCACGGAAAAGTCTACGCCGGCGTCAGCTCGTCATACACCGGATAATCCGTATACCCCTTCTCCTCGCCGCCATAGAACGTCGCACGGTTATACGGCGTGACCGGGTAATCGTGCTGCAGGCGGCGCGGCAGATCGGGGTTGGAGATGAAGATGCGGCCGAAGGCGATGATGTCGGCATGTCCCTCCGCGATCGCGGCGTTCGCCGTCTCGCCTGTGAAGCCGCCGGCGGTCATCAGCACACCGCGGTAGAGCGGGCGGAACAGCAGCATCGCCGACGGCACGTTCTGCCAGTTGACTTCCGCTCGCCCCGAGCCGCTGGAGCGCGGTTCGATGAAATGCAGATAGGCGAGACCGAGTTTGTCGATCGCCTTCACCACATGCGTGTAGAGCGGCATCGGATCGGGCTCGCCGGAATCATTGGCGATGCCGTGGGGCGACAGCCGCACGCCGACGCGGCCCGCGCCCCAGACGTCGATCGCGGCCTGCGTCACTTCGAGCAGAAGCCGCGCGCGGTTCTCGATCGAACCGCCGTACTGATCGGTGCGCTGGTTGCTGCGCGACTGCAAGAACTGTTCGAGCAGATAGCCGTTGGCGCCGTGGATCTCGACGCCGTCGAAGCCGGCGGCCAGCGCGTTCTTCGCGCCCTGCCTGAAGGCCTCGACGATGCCCTTGACCTCTTCGGTCTCCAGCGCGCGCGGCGTCTCGTAGTCGGAGATCTTGCCGTCGGCGGTCATCGCATTCACGCCTTCGGCCTTGATCGGGATCGCCGAGGCCGAGACCGGCAGCTCACCACCGTGGAAAGAGGAATGAGAGACGCGGCCGACATGCCAGAGCTGGAGAAAGATGATGCCCCCCGCAGCATGCACGGCGTCGACCACCTTGCGCCAGCCGGCGATCTGCGTCTCCGAATAGATGCCGGGCGTCGCCGGGTTACCGCGGCCATGCGAGAGCACGGGCGAGGCCTCGGCGATGAGCAGGCCGCCTTGGGTGGCGCGCTGACCGTAATATTCGGCGTTGAGCGGCCGCGGCGAAAAGCTCTCGCGCTCGGCCCGCATGCGCGTCAACGGCGCCATCGCGACGCGATGCGCGAGCTTGTACGGACCGACCTGCAACGGTTTGAACAACGCCTCGAATTTCATGTGGGCCCCAATGGCTAAGAAAGGATGCGGATCATATAGCGAGGGGCGGCCACCGGAAAAGGCGCCGCCCCTACAAAAGCAGATATTCCCTCCCGCGGAACGCGGGAGAGAACAGGCCTTACGCCGTCTTGATCCAGACGGCCTTCACGTTGAGATATTCCTCGACATGCTGCTTGCCAGACTCGCGGCCGTAACCGCTCATCTTGTAGCCGCCGAAGGGCACTGCCGGGTCCATCGCCTGGTAGCAATTCACCCACACCGAGCCGGCGCGGAGCCTCTTCGCAACCGCATGTGCCTTGCTGACGTCGCGCGTCCACAGGCCCGAGCCCAGGCCGAACGTGGTGGTGTTGGCGCGCTTGACCAGTTCGTCCATGTCCTTGAACGCGATGGCGGAGATGACCGGTCCAAAGATCTCCTCCTGCGCGATCCGCATGTTGTCCTGGACGCCCGCGAACACGGTGGGTGAAACGAAGAAGCCTTTCGACAGCGCGCCTTCGGTGACCCGGCCGCCGCCGGCGAGCGCCTTGGCGCCTTCCTTCTGGCCGATGTCGAGATAGCTGGTGACACGTTCGAGCTGCTGCTCGGAGACCAGCGGCCCGATCTGGGTGTTGGGATCGAGGCCGTTGCCCACTTGCAGCTTCTTGCCGAACTCGGCGACACGTCCGACGAATTCCTCGTAGATCGACTGCTCGACGAACAGCCGCGTGCCCGCGCTGCAGATCTGCCCCGAATTGGCGAACACCGCCATCGCCGCACCAGGCACGGCGGCATCGAGATCGGCATCCGCGAACACGATGTCCGGCGACTTGCCGCCGAGTTCGAGCGAGACACGCTTGAGGTTGCCGGCCGAGGCACGGATGATCGACTGGCCCGTGACATGCGAGCCGGTGAAGGCGACCTTGTCGACGTCGTGGTGCGAGGCAAGCGCCGCACCCGCGGTCTCGCCATAGCCAGGCACGACGTTGATGACGCCGGGCGGCACGCCCGCTTCCATCGCGAGCTCGGCGATGCGCAGCGAGGTCAGCGGCGCTTCTTCGGCGGGCTTGAGCACGACGGTGCAGCCGGTCGCGATCGCCGGACCGATCTTCCAGATCGTTGCGGTCAGCGGGCCGTTCCAGGGAATGATGGCGCCGACGACGCCGATCGGCTCCTTCAGCGTGTAGGAGAATATCTCGCCGGGCAGCGAGTTTTCGATGGTTTCGCCGTAGATCGCGGTGGTCTGGCCGGCATAGTAGCGCAGCATGCCGACGGCGCGCAGGCGATAGGCGCGGGTACGGCTGAGCGGGGCGCCCATATCGAGCGTGTCGAGCTGCGACAATTCGTCGAAATTCTTCTCGACGAGGTCGGCGAGCTTCAAGAGCAGGTTCTGCCGCTCGAACGGCTTGACCTTGCTCCAGGCCCCTTCGAAGGCGCGGCGGGCGGCAGCAACTGCACGGTCGATATCTTCCTTGTCGCCCTCGGCGACGGTTGCGAGCAGTTCGCCGGTGGCGGGGTTGTGGGTCTCGAAGCGCTTGCCGGAGGCAGCATCGACCCACTTCCCGTCGATCAGCATCTGCTTGTAGGACCCGTTGGCGAATGGATGGCGCGTGATCGGAATTGCCTGCGACACAGCCATGGCTGAACTCCCTGTCAAATGATTGATTGGTTCGATCTGGGCGGGATCGTTAGGTCGATAGAATACTGCGATGCCGGATAGGCGTAAAGTCGGTGCGGAACGAAGACCTCCCATGCCGACTTGTGCAGGGTCGCGCGAGTGCCATGTTATAGCTCGACCGAGCCCCTCCCCCGGAGACCGATCCATGCCGCACCCCGCCATCGTCAAAGACAATGTTGCCGTGATCACCGGCGGAGCGTCCGGCATCGGATTCGCCGCCGCCGCAGCGTTCGCGCGCGGCGGCATGAAGGTGTGTATCGCCGATGTGGATCAGGCGCGGCTGGCGGAGGCCGCCGCAAAACTGTCATCCATCACTTCTGCCACACATGTGATGACCTTCGCGGTCGATGTCAGCAAGGCCGAGAGCGTGACGCAACTGGAGCGCGCCGTGCACGAGCGCTTCGGCGGCACCGACATTCTCATGAACAACGCCGGCATCCAGCCCGGCAGCACGCTGTTCGGCGAACCCGACAACTGGCAGCGCATCATCAGCGTCAATATGTGGGGCATCATCAACGGCTCGCGCATCTTCGCGCCCAACATGATCGCGCGCGGCAGCGCCGGCCTCATCATCAACACCGGCTCGAAGCAGGGCATCACCACGCCGCCCGGCGATCCCGCCTATAACGTCTCCAAGGCCGGGGTGAAGGCTTTTACGGAAGCGCTCCAGCACGAACTGCGCAGCACCAGGGATTGCCGCATCACCGCGCATCTGCTGATTCCGGGCTTCGTCTTTACGGGCCTCACCGCGAAGGGCCGCACTGAAAAGCCGGCGGGCGCCTGGACGGCCGAGCAGACCGTGGATTTCATGCTGGCGCGGCTGGAGGCCGGCGATTTCTACATCCTGTGCCCGGACAACGACGTCCCGCGCGTGCTCGACGAAAAGCGCATGCTGTGGGCCGCCGGCGACATCGTGGAGAACCGCCCGCCGCTGTCACGCTGGCATCCGGACCATGCGGATGCGTTCAAGAGATTTGTCGAGGGGGATTAGATGAGCCGTGAGCCCCTCATGGTGAGGAGCGCGGAACGCGCGTCTCGAACCATGCAGGCCCGGCTGGGGCTCGATCCTTCGAGACGCCCGCTTCCAGCGGGCTCCTCATGATGAGGGTTAGAGCGTCTCTTGCTGATGCCCGCAATTCTTGCAGGCGAATTTGACGCGGGACTGGCCCTTTGGCGCCTGCACCCGGTTCGGGGCGCCGCATTTGCCGCAGACGGCCTCGATGCGGGTATCGCCCTGCTTGACGACGACGGTCTTCTTTTCCATCGATTCGCGGATCAGGCGCTCGGCCTCCTCACGCAGGGACTGTTTGGACAAAGCTCGTCTCCGCCATAAATGCGGGCGAGGCTTATCCCACCTGCGGCGAAATCACAATCCGAAACGGCTGCTCAGACTTCGACAATCACGTAGCTGTCCTCGACATGCACCGCAAACGTCTCGGCAACATACGGGCCTTTCTGGAGTTCCTCGCCTCGCTCAACCGCGACGGGATATGACCTTATCTTGACGCGCTTCGGGTCGAACCACGACTGGCCGTTGCGCATGTCGAACTCCCAGCCATGCCAGGGACAGCGCAGCATCTCGCCGACGCGCGAGCGCTGATAGATGCCGGGCTCGGGCGAGGTCAGCCGCGCCACGCAGGCCGCTTTCTCCAGCGGCGCGCCTTCGTGCGGGCAGCGGTTCAGCAGCGCGAAGAACTCGCCATTGACGTGGAACACGACGATGTCGCGGCCCTCGACGTCGACGACCTTGTTGCCGCCGGGCGGGATCTCCGAGGTGGACGCAACGATGTGACGGGCCATATTCGCTCACACCGCTCTCAGAATTTATAGACCGCGCGGGCATTGGTGCTGAAGATCTTTGTCCGCTCGGCTTCTGTCAGCGGCGTCTTGAAAGCGAAGCGCGGATCGTCAAAGTCCCAGTGCGGATAGTCCGATGAGAACAATAGACGGTCGATGCCGACCCATTCGATCAGCGAGCGCAGATGCCGGGCTTCGTCAGGCTCGTCGATCGGTTGCGTCGTGAACCAGAAATGCTCGCGCACATATTCCGACGGCTTGCGCTTGAGATGCGGCACCTCGCTGCGGAAGCGCGCAAAGTGCTGGTCCATCCGCCACACCGCAGATGGGATCCAGCCGAAGCCGCCCTCGATGAAGACGAACTTCAATTTTGGAAAGCGCTCCGGCACGCCCTCGATCACGAGACTGGCAAGCTGCGCCGCAATGGTGTGTGCGTTGGACTGGTGCTCCTCGACATAATAGGACGGCCAGCCGCCGCCGGTCGGCGCATGCCCGCCATAGCCGCCGACATGGATGCCGAGCGGCAGATCCAGTTCTTGGGCACGTTCGTAGATCGGCCAGTAGCGGCGGCGGCCCAGCGGCTCGTTGGCGCGCGGCGAGACGTTGATCTGGATGTATTCGCCGATTTTCGCGCAACGTTCGATTTCGGCAATCGCAAGATCGACGCCATCCTGGCCGACCAGAATCGAAGCCTTCAGGCGCGGGTCGCGATGCGACCAGAACGCCAGTTGCCAGTCGTTGATGGCACGCTGGATCGCGGCGCCAAATTCGAGGTTCTGCTGCGAGAAGATAAAGAGATCGAGCACCTGCAAAATCCCGAACTCGACATCGAGCGGATCGAGATGCTGCTTCTGCATGAAGGCGAGATCAGAGCCGGGTGGCCCGCCGGTCGGCGGCCAGGCGTCGCGCCGGGCGATCAAAGGCGAGGAGCGCGGATATGGCGTGGTGAACAGATAGGGCGTGCGCAGATGGCTGCCATATTCCTTCAGATGCTGCTGCCAGCGCTTGGGCAGGAACTCGTTGAGATCGTCGAACGAATGCAGGCTCGGATGCACGTCGCAATCGACGATGCGCAGCCGGGTCGCCATCGGCTTCTCGTCTTCACGCAGCGGACGGTCGATGACTTCACTCATGCGAACCTCCAAAGTTAGTTGGCGAGCGACAGCCGCGGAAACGTCTCCAGCGGGTTGTCGACGCACATCTTCGAGATGATGCTCTTCGGCAGGTTCGGCGGGATCGGATCGTCGCCGTCGAACTGCCAGTGCGGATAGTCGGACGCGAACAGGAACATCTTTTCGGAGCCGATCTGGTCGATGATCTCCTCGACGCTTTTGGCGTCGGCCGGCGCGTCGAACGGCTGCATGGTGACGCGAAAATTGTCGCGGATGATCGCAGCCGGCTCGCGCTCGACCCAGGGCACCTCGACGCGCACCCCGCGCCAAGTCTTGTTTGCGCGCCACATGAAGGTCGGCAGCCAGCTCACACCGGATTCCATCAGCACGACCTTGAGGTTCGGAAACTTGCCGAACACGCCCTCATAGATCAGGCTCAATATCTGCGCCTGACACGCCTGCGCCTCGACGAAGTAATATTCGTAGCGGTGCGACGGCCAGCCGGCCGAGCTCGGCGCCTGCCGATATTGCGTGCCGGCGTGGATCGCGAGCGGCAGCTTGTATTTCTCCGCGAGCCGATAGACCGGCCAAAAATGCCGCCGCCCCAGCAGCGTCTCGCCCTGAGCCAGCACCAGGATGGAGACGAAGCGATTGTCGCCGGCGCGGCGCTCGATCTCCTCGATCGCCAGATCCGGATCCTGCATCGGCACCATGATCGAAGCCCGCAGGCGCGGATCGCGCGACAGCCACTCAGTGGCGATCCAGTCGTTGATCGCCTTGCAGAAATCGGCCGCCATGTAGGGGTCGAACACGGCCTGCGCGCCATAGAGCACGTTGAGGATGGCGTGGCTGGCACCGAGCTGCTCGAACGCGCCCTTCTGCACCATCGCGAGATTGGAACCAGGCTTGGCGCCGTTCGCCGGACGCCAGTCGGCGCGGCCCGCCAGCGGCATGCTCGGTGGATAGGAGGTGAGATCGAGTCCGTCGATGGCGCGGCTCACGACCTGCTCTTTCCAGTGATCGCTGAGATAGGGCAGCAGCGTCGTGCGCGTGCCACCAACCGCCGGGTGGACGTCGCAGTCGATCCGCGTCACCGCCATGAGCTTCCTCGCCGAGATCTTGTAAGCACATCTTATTGGCGGCGTTCTTGTGCGCCGCCCGCGAAGACTGCCCCTGCCCGTACGTTTGCGCAAGGTCGCGCGACCGCGCGATCCGTCATGGCTCGGTTGCATTTCCCAAGCGCGATATGAAGTTTGGCGGAATGTGCTCCGCCGCCGAAGCAGCGGAGCGCATTGGTCCGCCGCCTTCTTGCGTATTGTCTATGCCCATCAAGCCTCGATCAAGGGCGCGGCCCGAAGCGATGGCGCAGCGGCTGCGCGGCTCGATCAGGCTGAAGCCGACCGACGAGGGCGCGGCCTTCGAGCTGCAGTTTCCAATAGCCTAGATCGCGAACACCCAGGCGGCGACGATGGTGCCGATGGTGACCAGACCGGCGATGGTCCAGCCGGCGGCGTATTCCAGCTCAGGATGACCGGTCGCCCGCATGATCTCTGCCGGATCGGCGGCATGCTTCTGTGCCATGACAGCCTCGCACATTACTTCCTGCGTCATATGTAAGTCGCATCAGCAGCCATTAGGTTCCATCACGGAAATGCGAGGAATGACGCAGCTTGGTTTGTTCGCTGATCCGCAAGAAGGCCCCGTCGGCCTTCGCTACACGGACAATTTTATCGAGGCCGCCGCCGAGCAGGCGCTGATCGGCCGCATCGCGGCATTGCCGCTCCAGCGCTTCCAGTTCGGCGCCTTCGAGGGCAACCGCCGGGTGGCGTCCTTCGGCTATCGCTATGACTACGCCCTGCAGCGGCTGGCGGAGGCCGAGCCGATCCCGGACTGGGTGCTGCCCCTCGCGCATCAGGTCGAGAGATGGGCGGGCCTCGTTGGCGGCAGCGTCCAGCAGGTGCTCTGCACCGAATACGACGCGGGCGTCGGGATCGGCTGGCATCGCGACAAGCCGCATTTCAAAGAGATCCTCGGCCTGTCGCTTGGCTCGTCCTGCAAATTCCGCTTCCGCCGCCGTAGCGGCGACAAATGGGAGCGCCACACGCTCGAAGCCCTGCCGCGCTCGCTTTACATGATGGACGGCGAGGCGCGGTCGCAATGGGAGCACAGCATCCCGCCGGTCGAGGCGCGCCGCTACTCCATCACCTTCCGGACGATGAAGCAGGCCTGACGGGTCGGCCAAAACAAAAACCGCGAAAACAACCCCATGCACAGTAGAACGGCCTTCTCGGCGCGAGGCTCGGCTCTGCGGCGTAACCGTTTGACACCTCGATGCAAAACAGCCGTGCCGCGCAAAGGCGCAAGGCCTGGCGAACTTGCCTTCCAATTCGCGTTTACATGCTAAACTGGTTCCACGCGCCGCCCAGGAGGGAAGCCGCGATTGCAGGGTCCAGGGAGCCACGGATGAAACCCGTTCGATTGATCCTCGCCTGCGCCCTCGCTGTCGCAACCGCGTCCGGCGTCGCCGGTGCCTCCGGCGCGGCGCCCGCAAAAGTCTCCGGCTCGATGGCGCTGGGGCTCGCGGGGGTGATCGCGCCGCTGTCACCGGTTCTGTCCGGCGCCGAGAAGAAGGCAATGGCGATGCTGTCCGCCGCCAACAGCGACATTCCCTACAAGAAGCCGATCGTGGTGACCGCCGATAGAATCGTTTGTCGCACCGGCAACGTCGACATCACCGTGCGGAACTGCGAGGTCGCCTTCGGCAAGAAGACCAGGACGGTGAACGGCTCCACGGCCAACGAGATATTCGCCACCGAAGCACTGGCCGGCATTCCGCCCGACGGCGCGGCGGGATCGAATTTCGAGAGCCTGACGAACCTGAGCTGCACGATCGACCCCAATGCCATCAGGCGGAAGGACGGCAGCGGGGCAGATTGCACGTTCCAGCCGGGGAATTGAACCGGGCCGGGAGGACGAAACCGGGGTGCCGTCAAATCGCCTCAAGACCAGCTAACTAATAAGGCGAATTGAAAAGACAGGCCAAGCGCGCGAGCCCATATCGGGCACGCAGGGCCGACACCGACATGAAGAATTATCTCGCTTTTTTTCTAATTCTGGGCGTGACGGCAGCCTCCGCGCACGGTCCGTTGCCGATGCTGCCGGCCGCGCCGTCCGATCTCGTCCGGGTGGGCCTCACCGACAACGACACGAGCGCCGGTGGCACCGCGCGGCTGTGCGAGCAGGTCACCTTCTCGCGCGGCCTGCGCTACGGCGAGAGCGAAGCCAATGTGCTCGATATCGCCACCAGCACGGCCAAGGCGGATACCCCGCGGCCGGTGCTGTTGTTCGTCGCCGGCGACACCTTCACCGGCGACCACGCCGCGCCGGAACTGTCGCGCCAGATCCAGGACCAGGCCATGTGCTTTGCCGCGCGTAACGACATGATCGGCGTGCGCGTCAGCTACCGGCTGGCGCCCTCGGCGACCTGGCCCACTGGGGCGACCGACGTGGCGGCGGCGCTGTCCTGGATCCACGGCAATATCGACCTGTTCAATGGCGATGCCCGCGAAATCGTCGCGGTCGGCTACGGCGCCGGCGCCTTCCATGTCGCCACCCTGCTGGCCCATCCCGAGTTCCAGACCGACCGCGCCGATGTCGCGGCGGTCGTGCTGGTGTCCGGGGTCTATCGCGCGGGCAAGGACGCGAGCGACAGCGAGAAGGCGTATCTCGGCAGCGACGCCGGCCAGTATGACAAGCGCTCGGTCTTCCCCGGCATCCTCAACGTCGACGTGCCGATCGTGCTGGCCTGGGCCGCGGACGATTCCGCCGGGCTCGTGGCACAAGGCGAGACCCTGAAGAAGACGCTCTGCGGCGCCGGCCATTGTCCGCGCGCCACGCTGCTGCGCAGCCGTGACGGCATCGCGAGCGCCTTCGGCCTCGACGGCTCCGGCGACAGCCTCGCCGAGCCGACGCTGCTGCTGGTGCATCAACTCGAGGCGCGCGGGCTGCCGTAGCGGCACCCCGCTATCAGCGTCAGCGAGGCTGCCGTGTGGCTCCGAGCGCGCCGCGCACGGTCGAACGGAGCCATCAGGCCACACGATCGACAAACGCTTGACCTAGATCAAGCGGCCCTGGTGCAAATTGAGCCGACCTCGATCAGGGCCAACGTCAAGGTATCGAGCATGCGCGTCTCCGGCAGGATGCTGTTCGTGTTGATGGTTGCCCTGGCATCGCTCGGGGCGATGTCCCAAGAGCGCGCCGATCAATCCACCGTCGATAACGAAATCCGCATCGGCAACGTCATGCCGTATTCAGGACCGCTCTCCGAATTCGGCGCCATCGGCCAGGCGGAAGCCGCCTATTTCGACATGGTCAACGCGCGTGGCGGCATCAACGGCCGCAAGATCCGCTTCATCACCCGCGACGACAATTCCGATCCGGCGACCGCGCTGGAGCTGACCCGCAATCTGGTCGAGACGGACGACGTGCACCTGATGTTCGGCTCGTTCGGCACGCCCGGCAATCTCGCCACGCGCTGGTATCTCAACGAGAAGAAGATCCCGCAGCTGTTCGTCGCATCCGGCGACGAGGAGCTGAGCCAGGCCAAGGCGTTTCCCTGGACCATGGGCTGGCAGCCGCCGTTCCGGTCGGAGGGGCGCATCTATGCCAACTACATCCAAGCCTATTATCCGCGGAAGAAGATCGTAGTGCTCTGGCAGAACGACCAGTTCGGGCGTTCGCTCCTCAAGGGCATCGAGGAAGGTCTTGGCGATCTGAACCGTCTCATCCTCGTCGACATCGCCTTCGACATTGCCGACGAGCATCTCGACGGACACGTCTCGATCCTCAAACGCGCCGGCGCCGATGTTTTCGTCTTTCTCGGCGTGCCGTCGACGGCGTCCAAGGTGATCAAGCTGGCGGCGTCACTGAAATGGCGCCCGGTCTTCATCGTCAACGACGCCTCCGCCTCGATCGCCAACGCGATGGCGCCCGCGGGCCTGGAGAATTCGGCCGGCGTGATCTCGGCGGCCTTTCTGAAAGATCCAAGCGATCCCGCGTGGAAAGACGATCCTGCCATGAAGGACTGGTTCGCCTTTATGGACAAGTACCATCACGTCGAAAGCACCAACAACAGCGCGGCGCTCTATGGCTACGCCGCGGCCGAGACACTGACGCAGGTGCTGAAGCAATGCGGCGACGACTTCTCGCGCGAGAACATCATGCGTCAGGCAGCTTCGCTCAAGAGTTATCAGCCTTCCGTCGCGCTGCCCAACATCAGGATGAACACCTCGCCGAACAGCTATCTGCCGATCAGGCAGATGCGGCTGGTCCAGTTCGACGGCCGGTCCTGGCAACCGTTCGGCGAGGTGATCGAAACCGCATTCACGGAAGGTGCGGCGCGGTAGGCGCAAAGTCAGTTTATTGTGGTTGCGGCAAATGCCTTTTCGTTTCATGACGAATGCTTAAAATCGACCCAGATCTGCATTCACTCCGCCGGGAGATCCTCCAAATGACCGAGACCATCCGCATCAAGCGCTTCAATGCGCGCCCCGTGATCGTGCCGATGAACCTGCCGCTCAAGACCTCGACCGGGGCTGTCGCAAAGGCGCCGCTGGTGCTGATCGACTGCGAGACCGACCAGGGCGTGCGCGGGCACGCCTATCTGTTCTCGATCACGCCCTCGGCCTTGAAGCCGCTGACGGCGATGGTCACGGAAATGTCGGACCTCGTCGCCGGCGACGAGCTGCTGCCGTTCGAGCTCGAGCGCAAGCTGACCCAGCGTTTCACGCTGCTGGGGCTCGCCGGCCTGCAGCGGATGGCACAATCCGGCATCGACATAGCCGCATGGGACGCGCTGGCGCGCGCACGCGGCCTGCCGCTGGCGCGGCTGCTCGGCGGGACGCCGAAACCGGTCAGAGCCTACAATTCGAAGGGCCTCGGCATCATGCCGGCGGGTGCCGCGGTGGAGGAAGCTCACAAGCTGCTGGCCGAGGGCTTTCAGGCCGCAAAGATCCGCGTCGGCCGCCCCGATGCGCGGGAAGACCTGAAGGTGGTGCGCGCGGTGCGCGAGGCGGTCGGCGACGACGTGACGCTGATGTGCGACTACAATCAGGCGCTGACGGTCACCGAGGCCATCCGCCGCGGCGAGATGCTCGACGATGAGGGGCTGACCTGGATCGAGGAGCCGATCCGTCACGACGACTATTCCGGCTGCGCCCGTATCGCGGATGCGCTGCGCACCCCGGTCCAGATCGGCGAGAACTTTGACAGCGCGTTCGCGATGCAGTCCGCGCTGTCGGCGGAAGCCTGCGACTACGTGATGCCCGACGTGCAGCGCATCGGCGGCGTCACCGGCTGGCTGCGCGCCGCGGCGCTCGCGCATGCCGCCGGCAGCGAGATGTCGACGCATCTGTTCTCGGAAGTCAGCGCGCATTTGCTTTGCGTGACGCCGACCGCGCATTGGCTGGAATATGTCGACTGGGCCGACGCGGTGCTGGCGACGCGGTTGCAGATCAAGGATGGCTTTGCGCTGCCGAGCGAGGAGCCCGGCAACGGCATTGCGTGGGACGAGGCGGCGGTGAGGAAGTATTTGGTGGGGTGATCGACCCGGCTTCCTTGTGGCCATCCTTCGAGACGCCCGCTTTTAGCGGGCTCCTCAGGATGAGGTCCTGTTGCGCGGCGAGACCGTAGACCCTCAGGCAAGACTGTAGACCCTCATGGTGAGGAGCGCCGCTTACGGCGCGTCTCGAACCATGAAGGCCGAGCACTCTCGCAGCCTCGCCATATGCGTTAGGCCTGCCGGGACCGGGCGAGGGAGCGCCGTCAACGCACCGCCGCGTTCAAATCCATCGTCTCCAGCAGGCTGTTCTGGCGCCAGTCGATAAAGGCATCCTTGAGCCGGCTGATGATTCCGGCATGCTCAGGCATACCCCAGAGATTGCGCTGTTCAAGCGGATCGCGCTCGAGATCGAACAACTGCCCGTCCTCGGCGCCGTGGATGAACACGACCTTCCAGCGGTCATCGCGCACCATCGTGATCAGCCGCGCGCCGGTCATGGCGACGTCGCCGGCTTGCTCGCTGAACACGAACTCGCGGCCACTCCATTCCTCGCCCTTCAGCGCCGGCAGCAAGCTGCGGGCCTGGAACGGCTTTGGATGCTGCGCGCCGGCAAGATCGAGGATGGTCGGGCCCAGATCGAACAGCTGGCACTTTTCCTGAATCCGTCGCCCGTCGGAAAGAAGGCTGGGTGACCAGAACAGCAGCGGGACGCGGGTGACGGGCTCGTACATCGACCATTTCTGGCTGAGACCGTGTTCGCCGAGATTGTCACCGTGATCCGACATGAAGACAACGACGCAATTATCAAGGTAGCCCTTGTTTTCCAGCACCTCGATCAGGCGGCCGATCTGCTCGTCGATCATGGTGACGTTGGCATAGTAATGCGCGCGCAGGCGCCGCATCTCTTCGTGCGTCGGCGCCAGCTTCCATGACACCGCGTCGTGGTCGACCTCGGTGTCATGGCGCCGCTTCTCCTTCAGATACGCCGGAAGCCCCTCGATCTCGGCCTCGGTCGGCTGCGGCACCGGAAGGTCGTTGCGCGCGAGATAATGCTCCAGATATTCCGGAAGGGGGTCATAGGGCGGGTGCGGTCCGGGCAGGCCGATCTGCATGAACAGCGCTTCCGGCTTGGGGCGGGTCTCCAGCCACCACATCGCGGTCTCGGCGACAAAAATGTCCGGATGCAGCGACTTCGGCATCTCCCAGGTGAACGCGCCCATCCGGTCGCCATAATCCGGCAGGCTGCGATAGCCGGCGCGCGACGGCTTTGTCAGCTTGTGCGTGGCGAAGGCCTTGTCGAGCTCGTCGGCGAACCAGCGTCCCTCCAAAAAGCGATCCTTGTTCTCGACCACGAAGCGTTCGTGAAAGCCGGCCTTGGCGTCATAGGGGATCGTGTGCATCTTGCCGACATTGACGCAGTGATAGCCGGCTTCCGCCAGATTGCTGACCCAGGTCTTCTGCCAGTGTTGCCCGTTCTTCAGGACGCCCGAGGCGTGCGGGTAGAGACCGGAGAACAATGCCGCGCGCGAGGGAACGCAGCTCGGCGCATTGATGAAGCAATTATCGAAATAGATGCCTTCACGCACCAGACGATCGAGATTCGGCGTCTTCATGTAGGGATGGCCCGTCGCCGCGATCGTGTCGAAGCGTTGCTGGTCGGTCATGACCAGGACGATGTGGGGCTTTGTCACGATTGTTTTGTCCTACGCGGCATTGGGAGAGGAGAAAATATGTCTGACATAATAATTCTTGTCAAACTGCCATTGGCTGGATTATCCTTCAGAACGGCCGCGTTTTATGCCGGTCATTTCTTCGCACTCGCAATATATCAGACATTAAACCCAGCAGAGCCGGATCAACGTGGCAAAGGCCGACAGCAAGGACAGTCAGCAATCAAGCGGTCACGTCGCCCGCGAGGTGGCGCGGCTGATCCTCACCGGCGTGTGGCGCGAAGGCGCGACCCTGCCGCGCGAGATCGAGCTTGCGTCACGCTTCGGCGTCAGCCGCGCATCGATGCGCGAATCGCTTTCGCTCCTGAAGGCGAAGGGGCTGATCGCCTCGAAGCAGAAGGCCGGCACGCATGTGCGCACGCGCTTCGACTGGAACATGCTCGACGCGGAACTGCTGAACTGGACCTTGATGGCGTTGCCGACGCAGGAGTTTGCCAAGCAGATCATGGAGATCCGCAGGATCGTCGAGCCCGAGGCCTGCGCGATTTGCGCGACGCGCGGCACGGACGAAGACTTTGCCAGGATCGAGCGGGCCTATCGCGGCATGGACGCTGCCGGAATGGACCGCGTCGCCTATGCCGAGCCCGACTTGCAGTTTCACCGCGGCATTCTCATCGCCACGGGCAATGACTTTCTGATTGCCTTTGGCGCCACGGTCGCAGCCGCACTGCGGATGTCGTTCAACCTGTCGAGCACCAATCCGGGCGCGCCGCGCAAGAGCCTGCCCTATCATCGCGCGGTGCTTGAGGAAATCTGGGCGCGCAATCCCGACGGCGCGCGTCAGGCCATGCACAAGCTGATGGATCTCACCGAACAGAACATCGTCTCGGCCATGTCGCGCCAGAAGAAAAAGGACACCGAGGACGAGAAGGCCCGCACCAGACGGGCGCGTTGAAACCGGCATACAATATTGAGGGAGATCAAGATGAAGAACGCATCGCGCGCGAGTTCGCTCACCCGCCGTAAACTGCTCAAGGCCAGTGCCGCGACCGCGGCGCTAGCCGCGTTCCCCGCGCCGCTGATCGCGCAGACAAAACCGTTTGCCGGCGTGACGCTGCACGGCGCCTCGTTCCAGCACCGCTTCTTCACGCTGCTGCAAAAATACATCCCCGAATTCGAGGAGCAGACCGGCATGAAGGTCGACCTGCAGCTCTCGGCCTTCCCGGTCTACAACCAGCAGGCCAATCTCGAACTGTCCTCGGGCGGCTCGGCCTACGACTTCGTCAACGTCACCTTCATCCTCGCTGCGCGCTGGGTCGCTGCGGGGCTGCTCGCCGATCTCAACGAATTCACCGGCGATCCCAATTTGACGCCCGCCGAGTGGAATCCCAAGGACTTCGTCGAAGGCGCGCAGGTGCCCTATCGCGACGCCAGGGGCGGCACCTATGGCTATTCCTGGGAAGGCGGCGCGATGCTGATGGGGCTGTCGCGCATGGACCTGATGGAAAAGAAGGGACTGAAGATCCCCAAGACGTTCGCCGAGCTCCAGCAGGTCTGCGCCGAGATCAACGGCACCGATGGCGTCAGCGGCATCACATCCTTCCAGCTTCATCACTGGAACCTGCCGCCCTACATCCAGGGCTTTGGCGGCGACATCTTCCGCAAGCCGCCGGGCGACATCATGCCGGCGCTGAACACGCCGGAGACCATTCAAGGCATCGAGTTCTACGCGAACCTGTTGAAGAACGCGCCGAAGGGCGTGCTCACCTATACCGAGGACCAGGCGCGGCAGTCGCTGCTCACGGGACGTTCCAACATCTTCATCCATTCCAGCTCCTGGGTGACGCCGATCCTGCTCTCCGACGAGAGCAAGGTGAAGGAGACTTCGCGCGTGGTGCGCTCGCCCGCCGGTCCCGTGCATGATTATCCGGCGTCGAATAGCCAGGGGCTCGGCATTCCCAAGAACGCCAAGAACAAGAAGGCCGCGTGGGAATTCATCAAATGGGCGCTCTCGCCCGACATCTCGATGCGGCTGGTGAAGGAGCACGGTCATTCCTCGGTGTGCCGGCGCTCGATCATCACCAGCGAGGCCTATCGCAAGCTCAACACGGTGAACGGCCAGGACCTCGGCGCGCTCTATCTCGAAGTGCTGGAGCTGCCGGCCAAGGGCGAGAACTACATGGCCTATCGCACCGTGAAGGAATTCCCGATCGTGGGCGACGTCCTCAACAAGGCGTTCGAGCAGGTCGCGACCGGCCAGCTGCCGGCAAAGGACGCGATGAACGCGGCGCAGGACCAGGCTATCGCCGCACTGCGCCGTTCCGGGACGCAGCTTTGAGCGAGAGTGGAATTGACGGAGAGCGCCGCAGGTTCATCGCCTTCGCGCTCACGCCGAGCCTGATCGTGCTGTTCGCGATCGCCGTGCTGCCGGCGATCTATCTCGTCGTGACGAGCCTCACGCCATTCCAGCTGACGATGCCGGGCTCGGCCACCGATTTCAGCGCGCCGCTCCGCAACTACGGCCTGCTACCCGGCGATCCCCGTTTCGTCAATTCGCTGTGGGTGCAGGCCAAGCTGTCTTGCTGGGGCGTGCTGTTCCAGGTGTTGTTCGGCATGCTGCTCGCGCTGCTGCTGAACGTGCCGTCGCGCCTTGTCGAGTTCGCCCGCACCTTCTTCCTGATTCCGATGGTGCTGCCGCCGATCGTGGTCGCGGTGATCTGGAAGCTGATCTACACGCCAGACATCAGCCCGCTCTATTACGCGGCACAAGCCCTGCATTTCACCATGCCGGCACTGACATCGAGCGTCGATTTCGCGCTGACCGCGATCATCATCGCCGACACCTGGGAATGGCTGCCCTTCACCTTCCTGATGGTTCTCGCGGCGCTGCAGACCATCCCGGATGAATATTCGGAAGCAGCCCTCGTCGACGGCGCCAGCACGCTGCAGATCTTCTGGTACGTCACGCTGCCATTCATCATGCCGATCCTGGTCATATCGGGCATGTTCCGGCTGATCGACAGCGTGAAGGCGTTTCCGCTCATCTTTTTGCTGACCAGCGGCGGCCCCGGCACAGTCACTGAAGTCACCAATTACTATGCATATCTGCTCGCCTTCGACACTAACGAGATCGGCTATTCCAGCGCGGTCACGGTCGTGATGCTGCTGCTGGTCGCCGGCGTCAGCCTTGGTCTGGTCTGGATGGGACGGCGCCGGGAGGCGATGGCATGAACGCGCCCACCTCACGCAAGGCGACGCCCGGCCGGCTGGCCGCGATCATGGTGACCCTGCTCGTCCTGCTCTCGCCGTTCCTCTGGTTGTTGCAGATGAGCTTCAAATCGAACGACCAGATCCTGCAATTCCCGCCACCGCTGATCTTCACGCCGACACTGGAGCACTACAGCGCGCTCTGGCACAGCGCGTTCTCGGCTTCCTTCGTCAACAGTCTGCTCAGCGCCTCGTTTTCGACCGCACTCGCGCTGCTGCTCGGCGTGCCCGCCGCCTACGCGTTGTCGCGCTGGGCCGGACGCGGCAAGCACGCGCTCTCCTTTGCGATCCTGGTCACGCGCATGGCGCCCCCGATTGCGTTCACGATCCCGTTCTTCCTGTTCTACCGCTGGATCGGCCTGCTCGACACTATCACCGGCCTGGTGCTGGTCTATACCAGCTTCAACCTGCCGCTGGTCATCTGGATGATGCAGCCGTTCTTCGACACCATCCCGGTCTCTCTGGAGGAAGCAGCGCTCGTCGATGGCGCACGGACCCGGACGGTTTTCACCAAGATCGTGCTGCCGATGGTGACGCCAGGGATCGCGGCGACCGCGATCCTGTGCTTCCTCTACGCTTGGAACGATTTCTTCTTCGCGCTGATCCTGACCCGGACCAATGCGCGCACGGCCCCCGTCGCCGTCGTCAACTTCATGAACTACGAAGGCTGGGAATGGGGCAAGATCGCCGCCGGCGGCTCGCTGGTGATGGCGCCGGTGCTGATCTTCTCGCTTGCCGTGCGCCGCTATCTCGTCAGCGGGCTCACTGCCGGCGCGGTCAAGGGATGAGGCCATGAAGCTTCCGACCGGCGCATCGCGCACCGTCTTCATCTTCGCCCATCCCGCCGGTCATGTTGGCGCGCCGCGCCATTACACGCCCTATTTCGAGCAGCAGGGCCTCGACTGGCACATGATGCCGATGGACGTCGAGCCGAAGCATCTCGCCGAGACGATCCGCGCGCTGGCAAAGTCGCCGAGCACCGCCGGCTTCAATTTGACCATGCCGCACAAGCCGGCCGCGTTCGAGCTCTGCGACGAGGTCGGGCCTGCCGCGACATTCGAGGGCGTGGTCAATACCATCCGGATCGAAGCCGATGGAAAACTCGTCGGAGAATCCTTCGACGGCGGCGGATTTCTGAACGCCGCGCGCGAGGCCGGCATCTTCGATCCCGACCGCGGCACCGTCGTGATCGGTGCCGGCGGCGCCGGCCGCGCGATCTGCCATGCCCTCGCGGCGGCAGGTGTGAGGCGCCTGCGCATCCTCAACGAGGTGCCCGGCCCGGTCGAGACGCTGGCGGCAAAGCTGCGCGGACAATTCCCTGATCTCGACATCAGTCTCGAGGAGCGCTTCGACGATTTAGGCCTGTGCGTCAATGCCACCTCGCTCGGTCTGCACGCGACCGACGCGTTGCCGATGGATCCGGCCAAGCTGCCGAAGGATTGCGCCGTGTTCGACATCATCGCCGCCCGCCGCACTGGATTCATGGAAGCCTGCGCGGCCCGTGGCCTCAAGGTCATCGACGGTGTCGCCATGATCCGGCATCAGTTGCCGCTGCAAACCGCGTTCTGGCGGGGAGCAACTGCTCCTTCAGCTCCGACATCCTGAGGCGCAAGCAGCGGGTAGTGCACCTGCAGATGCCTCTACCAAACCTCCGCGCCGGGGATTTTCTTGCGCACCGCCATGCGCTGGATCCAGATGCAGCGACGGACCGATCTATTGGAGCGGCCGACCGCGGATATTCCTTCGCCGGCCTGCAGCAGTGGCGCCACGTTTTCACGCAACGCGCGGCAGCGCTGGAGCTCGGCCTGCCAGTCGATGATTGCTGCGTCGGCCCGCGACGCAATCAGCGACAGTACCGCCACGGCAAGACAGCTCGCTCGCATGGTCCGCATTCCCTTCACCGTGGTCCGACCGGATCGCGCCGGTAGCGGAAATCGCAATGAGGCGCGCCTTGCATGATGGTCTGCGTCCGCGTCAGCGCGACGTCGGGGCCGAACCCTTCTGCGGTCGCAAAATCGGCGGTACAGACCAGGAGAAAGCCGAGCTCCGGCTCGCCCAGCGCCTTGTAGAACTCGGCATAGGCGCACCGCGTCACGTCGAACGCGAAGACGTCCTCAGTCTGCTCGATGACGTCATAAGCGAGCGCGTCGTCACGGGCATAGGCCCTGAACGCCGATGATACGGCCTTGCCGAGATCGGTCTCGTTCCTGGCTTTCCAGAATTCCTCGCCGTAGCCGCGATACAGATTGCCGAGCGTGGTGCGCACCAGCGCGTTGGCGCGCGCCTCGCCGAGTTCGGCCTGGAGCGCCTTCACCAGCGGCACCAGGACTTGCGCCTGAATCTTCGCCTGTTCGATGACGGAAACGCTCATGGGCGGCCTCGTATCTGAGGCCACATCGTAGCCCGGATCGGACGAAGCGTAATCGGGGTTTCGTGCCGGATGACGAGATTTCCGGATCTCGTGAAGCGTAGTCCGGGCTGCGCGGGCCGCACACGTTCGGTTGTTTGGACTTGGCCGATGCCTGCTGGGCTTCGGCAAGGCATCCTTCACTCGGTACCGCGAGCGAAGGATGGTGGGCGCGACAGGGATCGAACCTGTGACCCCTACCATGTCAAGGTAGTGCTCTCCCGCTGAGCTACGCGCCCTAGATGTCGTCTAGATCGGGTCGGGACCCTATAACGGCTCAGGAGAGCCGGTGCAAGGACGGAAGGGGGCCGATTTAGGCCGCCAGCATCTTGTTCACTTCGCTGACCAATTCGCGCAAATGCACGGGCTTGGACAGCACCTTCGCGTTCTTGGGGGCGTCCGAATCCGAGTTCAGGGCGACCGCGGCGAAGCCAGTGATAAACATGATCTTGATGTCGGGGTCGAGTTCCGAAGCCCGGCGGGCGAGCTCGATGCCGTCCATCTCCGGCATCACGATGTCGGTGAGCAGCATCTCGAACGGCTCTTCCCGGAGCCGCTGATAAGCGGCCATGCCGTTGTCATGGGACGAGACCTGAAAACCGGCGTTTTCCAGCGCCTTGACCAGGAAACGGCGCATGTCGTTGTCGTCTTCGGCGAGCAGGATTTTTGGCATGGCTGGAACGTCGAATCCCCAAGACAATTACAAGGCATCAGCAGAGGTCACTAAGCCCGACAGAGGGTAAATTTCGGGTGAAAATCTTTACCCTGGCCCGACCGGCGCGGCTCCCTTGTGAACCCGAATGCGGCTCGAAGCAATCAAGTCGCGTTGGTCGATCCCCATCTCGATGCCCGCAGGGTTAAGACATGTTCCAGCGCAGATCACATCTTTTCGCTTGGCAGGATGGTTGCGATTCCGGACAATGACGACACATAACAGCCGCTCGATCGGCCGAATCAATTCGATCTGGCCCCTTTTCCGGATCCTGCGGCGCCAAGGGACGAAGCCTGAGAACAAGGGACGAAGCCTAAGAAGATGACCCGGTTTGACGGCGACATGTCGCCAGCGTTCGAGATCGTGGAGCCCGCGCAATGGCGCGCGCCTGTCATCTTCAACTCGCCCCATTCCGGCTCGACCTATCCGGACGAATTCCTCGCGGCATCGCGGATCGACCTGCCGCAGCTGCGGCGGTCCGAAGACTCTTTCATGGACGAGCTGATCGCGCATCTGAGCGAGCGCGGCTTTCCGACCGTGCGGGTCAACTTTCCGCGCTCCTATGTCGACGTCAATCGCGAGCCCTATGAGCTCGATCCCCGGATGTTCACCGGGCGCCTGCCGAGCTTCGCCAATACCCGCTCGATGCGGGTTGCCGGAGGGCTCGGCACCATTCCGCGCGTGGTCGGCGACGGCCAGGAGATCTATCGCGACCGCATCCTGGTTGAAGATGCGCTGGCGCGGATCGAGACGCTCTACAAGCCCTACCATCGCGCGCTGCGCCGGCTGATCAACAAGGTGCACCAGATGTTCGGCACCGTGGTGCTGGTCGACTGCCACTCGATGCCCTCGGTCGGCGTCTCCCGCGACGAGCCACGGCGGCCCGACATCGTGATCGGCGACCGCTACGCCACGAGCTGCACGCCGCTCCTGCCCGACAGGGTCGAGGAGACCATGACCGGGCTCGGCTATTCGATCGGCCGCAACAAGCCCTATGCGGGCGGCTTCATCACCGAGCATTACGGCAACCCGGCCAGCGGCCTCCACGCCGTGCAGCTCGAACTCAACCGCGCGATCTACATGGACGAGCGGCGGCGCGAGCGCAGTCCGCGTTTTGCGCAAGTGGCGTCGGACTTCGGCGTGCTCGCCGACGTGCTGGCGACCACGATCCCGTTCGGCGATCTCGGCCCGTTCCAGGCCGCGGCCGAATAGGCGCGACGTTTTCTTCGAACGATTGTGCTGGGTCGATCAAGCGCGAACGCGTTTCGCGGCGCGTATTGAAATGAAAGCCAAGGGCTGAAAGAAAAAAGGCTGAAAGAAAAAAGGGCCGCTTCTGATGAAGAAGCGGCCCAAGTCTAGGGAGGAAACGCCCAAGGAGGGCAGCAGTAACGCGAGAAGCGCTACCGCACCGCAACAATATGCGGCCGCGACGCACAAAGTGCAAGGGCTTTCGAGCGGTTTCCCATGCAATGAGGACATAGCTCGGTTGCTTCTAGAGAAACCCAGATTCAGTTCCTTTGATAAGGAAATTCAATGGGTTGATAGTCATTTGCATACGAACGAGGCAGATCCGGAACTAAGGTTTCAACTCAATGATCGATATTTGCCCAGTGAGTGGTCTTTGACGAGGCGAACGCTTCCGGCATCCAAAATACCAGGGTGCGAAAGCAAGACAGCGCTGCACGATCCCTCCGATTTGAGCTAGGCAGGAGTGAGCTTCACCCGACTTTCGTTTTGAGGATGCGCCGTGACGGTGATCGACTTCTCCGCCTTCATCGAACGGCTCGCCACCGTCTCCGGCGAAACCATCCTGCCGTTCTTCCGCACTTCCCTGTCGATCGACGACAAGAGCAAGACCAAGGATTTCGACCCCGTGACAGAGGCCGACCGCGCCGCGGAGGCGGTGATGCGGCGGCTGATCAAGGCCAGCTTCCCCCAGCACGGCATCGTCGGCGAGGAGTTCGGCAACGAGCGCGAGGACTCCGACTATGTCTGGGTGCTCGACCCTATCGACGGCACCAAATCCTTCATTGGCGGCTTTCCGATCTGGGGCACGCTGATCGCGCTCTTGCACAAGGGCGCGCCGGTGTACGGCATGATGCACCAGCCCTTCATCGGCGAACGCTTTTCCGGCGACAACGGCTCGGCCACCTATAAAGGCCCTTCCGGCGAGCGAAGGCTCCAGGTCCGCCGCTGTGCTTCGCTCTCGGAAGCGACGACCTACACCACCAGCCCGCTGCTGATGAACGAGCGCGACCGCGCCATCTTCGGCCGCATCGAGAAGGGCGCACGTCTCTCGCGCTATGGCGGTGACTGCTACTCCTATTGCATGCTGGCCGCAGGCCACGTCGATCTCGTGGTCGAAACCGAGTTGAAGCCTTACGATATCGCGGCCCTGATCCCGATCGTGACCGGCGCCGGCGGCGTCGTCACCACCTGGGAAGGCAAGCCGGCGCAGGGCGGCGGCCGCATCATCGCGGCCGGCGACGCCAGGGTTCATGAAGAAGCACTGAAACTACTCAACGGATAGGCCGCACAAGGAGCCTGCATGACGAACCGGCGTACGCTCCTTCTCGCAACCCTGCTTCTGTTTCCGACGCTCGTCTCCGCGCAGAATTTCCCGGCCAAACCGATCAAGCTGATCGTGCCGTTCCCGGCCGGCGGCCCCAACGACATCATCGCGCGGGTGATTGGCCAGCGCATGTCGGAGCTGTCGGGCCAGCCGGTGCTGATCGACAATCGCGGCGGCCAGGGCGGCGTGCTCGGCACCGACGCCGTCTCCAAGGCTGCGCCTGACGGTTACACCATCGCCATCTCCAGCGCCGGCGCACTGGCGATTAGCCCGAGCATGGAGCGGGTCGCCTACGATACGCTCAACGACCTCACGCCGGTGACGTTGGTCGCAACCGTTCCGGAAATGCTCGTGGTCGCCACCAATGTAGAGGCCAAAAACATCGGCGAGCTGATCGCGCTCGCCAAGGCGCAGCCCGGAAAGCTCAACTTCGCCTCCTCCGGCCCCGGCAGCCTGCCGCATCTGGCCGGTGAATTGTTCAAGCTGACGGCCAGGATCGACATCGTGCACGTGCCTTATCGCGGCGCGGCGCCCGCCGTGAACGATCTGCTGGGCCAACAGGTGCAGATGACGTTCCTGGATCTCCCCGTGCTGCTGCCGCAGGTCAAGGCCGGCGCCCTGCGGCCGATCGCGGTCGGCTCGGCCGAGCGCTCCGCCACCGCGCCTGACGTCCCGACCACCGCGGAAGCGGGCTTTGCGGACCTGCGCATCGAGAACTGGTACGGCATGGTCGCGCCGAAGGGCACGCCGAAGGAGATCGTCGCAGCACTGCATGGTCTCGCCACGAAGGCGATGGCGGATCCCGCGGTGAAGGAGAAGCTCGCCGCCCAAGGCGCAACGCTGGTCGGCGACGAGCCGGAGCATTTTCGGCAGTTCATCGCGGACGAGACGAAGAAATGGGCGAAGGTGATCAAGGACGCCGGGGTGGAGACGGCAAAGTAGCGCAGAGTTCACACCGCCGCCGTCGCCCTCAAATGCTCCACCAGCATCTTCGCCGGCCGTGACAATGTCTTGAAGCTGCGCGCGCAGATCACGAGCCTTCGGTTGGCGAAGGCGTCGCGCAGGCGGACCATGGCGAGCGGCATCAGCTTTGCGCAGCGGCGGGCGGCGGCTTCGGGCATCAGCGCGACGCCGACATCGGCGGCGACCATCTGGCAGATCGCGTCGAAATCGCGCAGCCGCGCGCGGAAATGCGGACGCATGCCGAGCCGCGCAGCGTGCTTCGAAATATGCACTTGAAGCGCAGTGGCGCCGGTTAGCCCGACGAACTCGCAATCCCCCGCCTCATGAAAATCGATCTGGCGGCGGCCAGCGAACGGGCCGCGCTTGGAAGTCACCAGCATCAGGCGGTCCTCGCTGAAGACGAAGCGCTCGATATGGTCGGGCAGCGCATGCTCGGCGGCGAAGCCGAGATCGGCAGCACCGGCGGTGATCGCAGCCGCAATGTCGGTGCTCTCGCGCTCCTCGATGTCGATGGCGACGTCGCGATGCTCGCGCAGGAAGCCGGCGAGAGCCTTGGGCAGATGCTCCGACAGACCCGAGGTGTTGGCGAGGAAATGCACGCTCGCCCGCGCGCCGCTGGCAAAGCCGGCGAGATCGCCGCGCATGGCGTCGATCTGGTGCATGACGAGCCTCGCATGATCGAGCAGGCTCTCGCCCGCCGCGGTCAACTCGACACCGCGGCGCCCGCGCTTGAGCAGCGCGACGCCGAGCGCGTCCTCGAGCCTCTTGATGCGCGCGCTGGCCGAGGCCAGCGCCAAATGCGACCGCTCGGCGCCACGGGTGATGCTGCGCTCGTCGGCGACCGCGATGAACAGCTGGAGGTCGATGAGGTCGAAGCGCATGGCAGGTTTCTCCCCTCAGCCTTCGTCATGAACGAAGGCACTCTCCGTAACCTCCAGATTGTGCCCGGGCGCGGCTTCGGTCAATGTGCAGATATGATCGACCCGCTCCTCATTCTCATCGCCGCCGTCTTCCTGATCGCCGGATTCGTCAAGGGCGTGGTCGGGCTCGGACTGCCGACCGTATCCATGGGCCTGCTCGCCGTGAGCATGGCGCCGAGCCGCGCGATCGCCATCGTGATCGTGCCCGCGATCGTCACCAACATCTGGCAGACCTTCGTTGGCCCCCATCTGCGTGACATCCTGAGGCGGCTGTGGCCGCTGATGATCGGCACCGTGATCGGCTGCTGGCTCAATGCCGGCGCGCTGACCGGTCCCCATGCGCGCTACGGCACGATCGTGCTCGGCGTCCTCCTGGTCATCTACGCGATCATCGGGCTGAACAAATTCCAGTTCCGGGTCGCGCCGAAGAACGAGAAATGGGTCGGCGGCGTAGTCGGGGTGATCACCGGCGTGATCTCGGCCTCGACGGGCGTGCAGGTGATCCCCTCGATGCCGTTCATGCAGGCGATCGGCATGGAGAAGGACGAGCTGGTGCAGGCGCTCGGCGTGTTCTTCACGACAGCCACTCTGGCGCTCGCCTTCAACCTCACGGCCGGAGGATTGCTGACGCCGGCCAATGCCGTGCCGGGCGCCGTGGGCATGGCCATGGCCTTTGCCGGCATGTACATCGGCCAGTCGGTGCGGGCGCGGATGCCGGCCGAAGCGTTTCGCCGCTGGTTCCTGATCGCGATGATCCTGCTCGGCCTCTATCTCGCCGGCAGCGCGCTGCTGAAAGAGTTCGCGTAGAAAAAGTTACCGCGTCTCCAGCATGGCGACGCGGATGCCGAGATAGATGAAGAGGCCGCCGAGCGCGCGGTTGACCCAGGCGATCGCGCCCTCGGAGGTCCGCAAGCGGTGGGCGGCCTTGGCCGCGAACGCCGCCAGTACCAGACACCACAGCGTTCCCGTGCAGATGAAGATCAGGCCGAGCGTCAGGAAGGCGAGCGGCTTGTGCGGCGCGTCGGCTGCGACGAATTGCGGCAGGAAGGCCAGGAAAAACAGCGCGACCTTGGGATTGAGCGCGTTGGTGAAGACGCCCTGGAGGAAAACCCGCCGCAGCGAGCTCCGCACCGGCTCGTCGATGGCCGATGCCAGTACCGGGCGCGACCACAGCATCTGGAGCCCGGTCACGACGAGATAGGCCGCACCGACCAGCTTCAGGATCGAGAACGCGGTCGACGAGGCCATCAGCAGGGCCGAAAGGCCGATCGCCGCGCCCGCGACATGGAAAAAGCAGCCGCAGCTGATGCCGAGCGCGGCAGCGGCACCGCCTCGCCACCCCATCTGCATGCTGCGGCCGATCACATAGACCGTATCAGGCCCCGGCGTGATGTTGAGCAGCACGCCCGACAGGACGAAAAGCCAGATTTCGTGAATGCCCAGCATCTGTGAGGTGCCTCCGCCGCCGAGCCGTCGCCTCAGGGGCCGGCTTAGTCGGTTCGCTCGTCCCCGTCCATCGCCGGGATTGCGGAGCATTTAGCTCGAATTTGCAATGCGGATCATACTTTCGCTCGGCCTCATCTGCTCTATAAAGGCAGGTTCTTGAATGCGGGATTCGAGGCGACTGCCACGGCGTGGCCGGTCCTCGATCTCTTCCAAGTCTCTTGCAAGTCTCTTGGAGCTCCGGAATATGGAAAGACGTCTGGCCGCCATCATCTGCGCCGATGTCGCCGGCTATTCGCGCATGATGGGCAGCGACGAGGCCGGCACCCATGCCGCCTTCAAGGCCCATCGCAGCGCGATCCACCCCATCATCCTCAATCACGGCGGCCGCGTCGTGAAGAACACCGGCGACGGCTTCCTGCTGGAGTTCCCGAGCATCGTCGGCGCCACCGAAGCCGCAATCGCGATGCAGACGCTGATGGCGGAGCGTAACCATCATCTGCCAGCCGATCGTGCGATGCAGTTCCGGCTCGGCATCCATATGGGCGACGTCATCGCCGACGAGGACGAGGTCTTCGGTGACGATGTCAACATTGCCGTCCGCCTCGAATCCGTGGCCAGCCCCGGCGGCTTTGCGATATCGGCCAAAGCCTACCAGGAGGCAGGCAAGCATCTCGCCGTGCCGATGGCCGATGCCGGCAACCACCGCTTCAAGAACATCAAGGATCCGGTCGGCGTCTGGACCTGGACGCACGAGGGCGCATCGGCGCTTGCGCCCGCGCTGAAGGAGACATCCGCCCTCTCGCAGCAGTACCGGACCGCCATCGTCGGCGTGCTGCCCTTCGCCAATCTCAGCGACGCCCAGGACGAATATTTCTCCGACGGCCTGACCGAGGACTTGATCCACGCGCTGTCGCTGCAATCCTTCTATCGCGTGCTGAGCCGTAACTCGACCTTTGCCTTCAAGGGCAACAATGTCAGCACTCGCCTGATCGCGCGGGAGATCGACGCGACCTATTTGATCCAGGGTTCGGTGCGGCGCGCCGGAGCCAAGATCCGCGTCACCGCAGAGTTGATCGCGCCGGAGACCGGCGAGCAGCTCTGGACCGGCCGCTACGACCGCGACATCGGCGATCTCTTCGCGATGCAGGACGAGATTACGACGAACCTGTCCGCCGCCATCGCCACCGAGATCGTCCGGGCCGAAGCCTCGGCGCCGGCACGGCTCTCGACCGACGTGACCGCCTGGGACCGCTTCCTCAAGGGGCTGTCGCACTACTACCGGCAGACCAAGGAGGATTTGAACCTCGCCGTCGCCCTGTTCAGGGAGGCGATCGCGGTTGATCCGAAGCTGTCGATCGCGCACGCCTATCTCGCCACGATCCAGATCCAGAGCATCCAGTTCGGCTGGGTCAAGGGCACGCGCGAGATGTGGGCCGAGGCGATGAAGCTTGCCGAAACCAGCGTCCGGCTCGATCCACGCTCGTCATTTGCATTCTCGATCCTGTCCTGGGCCCACGCGCTGGAGGGGCATTACGAGGCCGCGATGGACGCCGCCAAGCGCGCGGTCGCGCTCAACCCCTACGACAACGGCGCGCGCGGCGTGCTCGGCATCTGCCATTTCGTCATCGGCGAGCACCGCGAGGCGATCGAACTGTTCTCGATGGCAGCGCAGCGCGACAACAGCGATCCGCGCTACCAATGGGCCGCGCTGAATGCCTTCAGCCACTATCTGCTGGGCCAATATGACGCGACCCTGTCATGGGCCCGCGAGCAACTCTACATCAACCCGAACCACATGCAGGCGCTGGCGATCCGCGCCGCGGCGCTGGCGCAATTGGGGCGGGCGGGCGAGGCGAACGAGGCGACCCGCGTGCTCATGGGTAACTACCCGACTCTAAATGTTGACCGTCATTTGCGCAATTTCCACTGGAAGCGCCCCGAGGACCTCGCCCATTACCGCGACGGACTCTTGAATGCGGGCGTGCCGCTCGGCAAGCTGACCCTGGTCCAGAGCGACCTGAAACGCGTCGCCGAATCCTGAGGGCCAGCCGCGGCCACGCGGCAATTTCCGTCCACCTTGATTGACACGACAGTGAATTCAACCACACTTCCTTACACGCTGAAGTAGTATAAGTACTGCCGGTTTGTTAGGACTTTCCCCGCTCTATCGCCGCGCCTGTATTTTACGATTCGCTGTTTTCAGGATTCTGGGCCATGCATGATTCCGCTTCGAAGCCCCCCTTCGACCCCTCGATCCAGGTCTCGCCGAACAATCCCTGTCCATTCCTGCGCGGCCTCGTCGGCGAAGGCTTTGTTGACGGCGGGACTGTCCCGCTCGGGACGCTGTCGCAGACGATTGCAAATGCAACCGGCGAGACCGGGCTGAAGAAGGCCTTCGCCCGCATCCAGGTCCGCGGGGTCGCGCTCATCGCAAACGGTCTCGGTCACATCCTGAAGAGCGCATTTTCGGGCGCTCAGCTCGACGCGCTGCGTGGCGGCCCCCTCGACAAGCGCGGCGCCGGCTCGCGCGTCCTCGGCGTCGACGGCAAGGTCGACGAGGCCGAGCTCGCGCGGTTTGCGAGCTTCGGCCGGAATTACCAGAATCCGAACGGCGGCGGCTCCGAGCCGGGTCTCAACGCCTCAGAAATCGACGTCTTCATGCGCGACAACCTCAAGCGCGCCGGCAGCGCCGCGCGCTGGTACTACCCCCTGCTGATGAAGTTCGAATGGCCGATCCTCCTGAAGATCGTGGGCAAGGGCGAGGGGGAGGACCGCTATCTCAGCGTGGCCGACGTGCGCACGCTGTTCAACGAGCGCCAATTCCCTGCTCGCATCAACCGGCGGCTCGTGTCGCAGCCGGCGCTGTCGACCTGCCAGCGCGTGGTGCGGGGCGCCCTCAAGTTAGCGGCCCTGCTCGTCACCCTCGGCCTCGTCTTGCTCGTTGCCGTCGCCGAATTCCCCGACCAGGTCCGCGCCATGCTGCCGCAAAAGGGGATTTTCGTGAATCTGCTGCCGCCGCCCCTGCCCACGGTCCCCGAGACGAAGGCGGCCTATTGGCTCGAGCAAAACTGGTCGCTGAAGGACAGGCACTGGTTTCACCACGCCAGCCAAGGCACGGCGACCTTTCCGGTACCCTATGAATGGTTCATGGCGCTGGAGCAGCCGCGCCTGCACCTGTTCTCGCGGCCAGGCATGATGACGGACAGCGCCTATCTCGAGCGCTACGGCTTCATCCCAAGCCCGCAGTCGATCCAGACTGACGCGGCGTCACTGCGCCGCTTCGGCTACGCCAATGTCTACGAGACGACGCAAGCGCCGGACTGGTCGACCAGATGGACGCCGGCGGAGAACGTCGACGGCCTGCCGGTCGGCTTCGCGCGGATGACCGGGGTCAGCGATCCCGCGACGGGCCGACGCGAAGAGGACAAGATCGGGCTGACCTGCGCGGCCTGCCATACCGGCCAGATCCATTACCAGGGCATCGACATCCGGTTCGACGGCGGCCCGGCCATGACCGACCTGAAGAAGCTCGAGCTCTCCACCGGCCTGTCGATCGCCTACACGCTTTACGTTCCGCTCCGCTTCCAGCGCTTCGCCGATCGCGTGCTCGGCCCCGACGCCAGCAAGACGGACCGCGACGCGCTCAAGCAGAAGCTCAGCGCGATCGGCAATTTCCTGATCGACTGGGCGAAAATCCAGCAAAAGACGATTGAAGGCAAGAAGACCTGGAACGGCAGGCAGCAGAGTGACACCGAGGAAGGATTCGGCCGCCTCGACGCTCTCAATCGCATTGGCAATCAGGTCTTTTCGCAGGACCTGGCGCTGAGCGGGATCAAGGGATTCGAGAAGAACCTGCACGCCCAGGACGCGCCGGTCAGCTACCCTCCGATCTGGACGGTGCCCTGGTTCAAGTTCGCCCAGTACGACGCCTCGATCGAGCAGCCGCTGATCCGCAACGCCGGCGAGGCACTCGGCGTGACGGCGCTGCTCAACCTGTCCGACGCCTATCCGGAGGACAGGATTTGGCGGTCCTCGGTTCACATCAACACGCTCGGCTGGATCGAGGACATGCTCAGAGGGCCCGATCCGTTCAAGACGGCTGATCCCTCCACCGGTCCGAAGTTCGGAGGCCTGCTGGCGCCGAAATGGCCGTCGCAGATCCTCGGCGACAATTGGAGGCTTGATCAGAAGAAGGTCGACAATGGTCGCAAGATCTACGCCGAGATGTGTTCCGGATGCCATTTGCCCGCCATCGACACTCCGGCTTTCTGGTCCTCCGGACATTGGGAGCCGAGCGGCGACGGCAAAGTCCTGAACGCGGTGACGATCCCCCTCGACGAGATCAAGACGGACCCCGAACAGGCGCTCGTGCTCAGCAACAGGATTGTCGATGTGCCCGGCTTCCTCAAGGTGAATACGGCCGACCTCCAGAAATGGTGGCAATGCGACGTCTCGACTGCGAGCTCGCCGACCGAGATGGTGTATGCGCTCGGACTCATGACGGTGGTGGACCTGGTCGCCCGCAAATGGATGGACGACGAGAAGACTCCGGACGCCGAGCGGGCGAAATTGTGGAACCTCGCCCGCAAGAACTGCCTCAATCCGGTGGGGGGAGCACGCTATCGCGCGCGGCCGCTCAACGGCATCTGGGCCACCGCGCCCTATCTGCACAACGGTTCGGTGCCGTCTCTCTACTGGTTGCTGAAGCCTGCAAGCGAGCGTCCGCAAAAATTCTGCATGGGCCGCCGCGACTATGATCCCGTGACCGTCGGCTTTGCGGTCACCGCCGACGAGAAGTGCAAGACGGGTGAAACCGAGTTCTCGGCGGGGTCGGACAAGGATCCGATCCAGGGCAACAGCGTGCTCGGCCATTCCTTCGAGCGCAAACCGGGTGAGGAAAAACGTCCCGGCGTCATCGGCCGCGTATTCAAGGACGACAACGAGCGCTACGATCTGATCGAGTATCTGAAGACGCTGTAGCCGAGCTCTGTCCCGAACACGCCGCCCTCATCCTGAGGAGCCCGCACAAAGCGGGCGTCTCGAAGGATGGCCGAGGGCGAGAGCCGGGCCTTCATGTTTCGCCCGGCGATGCGAAGCATCGTCCGGAGACGCGCGTTCCGCGCTCCTCACCATGAGGGTCTTGCGACCAAGCGGGCCGAGGCAGCGCACCGCCGTCGCTCCCCCCTCACTTGAACAGCGGCGTGCCCGGCACGAAGGCGTCGAAGGCTGCCCAGAATTGGGAACGGTAGCGGTCCTGCTCCTGGAGGATCTCGTGCTTGGCGCCGGCGATCACGAGATGGGAGCCGGCGCGCAGATGATAGGCGAACTCCTCGATCGCCGCGGTCGAGACCACGGTGTCGCTGGAAGCCGCCAGCATCAGGATCGGCTGACGGATCTTCGACGGGTAGTTTTTGCCTCTGAAGGTGTTCATCGCGCGGAAGGCGGTATCGGCCCAGGCGACCGTCGGTGAGGCCAACCCCAGCGTCGGATCCTCCTCAAGGATCGCGGCATTGCGCGCGTAGCGCACGGGATCGCTGGTCAGCGGATTGTTGATGAAGGGATTGAGCCCGGTGATGTGGTCGCTACCGCCGGGGACGTAGCGGCCGCCCATCCCCAACACGCGCATCGTCTTCAAAAGCGTCCGCGCCGGAAACGAGGTGGCGCGGCCGGGCAGGTCGATCATCGGCGCCGACAGCACCATGCGGTCGAACCAGCGCTTGCCCGCATGCGCGACCCGCAGCAACACCGTGCCACCCATGGAGTGAGCGAGCGCGAAGAAGGGCGGCGGGCAATCCGGCAGCACCACCTGCTGCACGAAGGTCTCGACGTCGATCTCGAAATCGGCGAAGTCGCGGACATAGCCCTTGCGCGGATCCCGCAGGCGGCGCGAGGAGTGGCCCTGCCCGCGCCAGTCGATCATCGCCACAGCAAAGCCGCGGTCGCGCAGGTCGCGCACGGTCTCGAAATATTTCTCGATCTGCTCGCTGCGTCCGGTGAAGACGCAAACCGTGCCCTTGCGGTTTGCCGGCGGTGCCCAGCGCGCAAAGCGCAGCTCGGCGCCATCAGGGGTCTTGATGGTGCCGCTGACGACGTCTTTGGGAACAGGATTGGACGGAATCGAGACCAGCGTCATGGGCGGAGGTTTTGAAAATCAGGGGGCGGGAGCGCCGAAAAGGCGCAGATAGCCGCCCTCTTGAACGCAGTTTCCCAAAACCCATATCACCATGGTGCAGGCCGCTACCAGTGTTTCGGAACCGGAACATCAGGCTGCACACAGACGAAAGCCCGGCCCGATTGGCGGGCGGGTTTCCAACAGTCGCTCAATGGAGGACTTGACCATGCGTACCTACGATCTGACCCCCTTTTATCGTTCCACCGTCGGCTTTGATCGCCTCTTCAACCTGCTCGACCAGACGAGCTCGGACGGCAGCCCCGGTTATCCCCCCTATAACATCGAGCGCACCGGCGAGAACGACTATCGCATCACCGTTGCGGTTTCGGGCTTTGCCAAGGATGAGCTCTCCATCGTCGCGAAGGAAAACACGCTGACGATCAAGGGCGAGAAAGTCGCCAACGAGAACTCGAAGTCCGAAGTGCTCTACCGCGGCATCGCCGCGCGTGCCTTCGAGCGCGCCTTCCAGCTTGCGGACTTTGTACAGGTGAAAGACGCCTCGCTCGAGAACGGCCTGCTTCACGTCGATCTCGTGCGCGAGATTCCCGAGGCCAAGAAGCCCCGCCAAATCTCGATCAGCAGCAGCACGCCAAAGGCGCAGGTGATCGAAAACTCGGCCGCGCAAGCCGCCGCGTAAATCACTCACGCCACTTCCAGGTTGCGAAAACGCCCCGGTGCCCCGGGGCGTTTTTTCGTTTTGCACTGCATCACAGAGCGGTGAAGACGCGTAACGCCGCCGCCCCGCACACCGTCCTTTGGATATCGCACCCAAAACAAGACGGAAAACGATCATGACACTTTGGCGCAGCCTTTTCGTCGCCGCGAGCCTGCTGGCCGCTCCCATCAGCCTTGCTCACGCACAGACCCCGCAGACGGTGAAGGCCAAGAACGTCGTGCTGGTGCACGGCGCCTGGGCCGACGGTTCAAGCTGGTCGGAGGTGATCCCGATCCTCCAGGCCGCAGGCCTCAACGTAACTGCCGTGCAGAATCCGCTATCGTCGCTGTCGGACTCCGTCGAGGCGACCAAGCGCGCGCTGGCCGAACAGGATGGTCCAACCGTGCTGGTTGCGCATTCCTGGGGCGGCACCGTGATCAGCCAGGTCGGCAACGACCCGAAGGTCACCGGCCTCGTCTATGTCGCCGCCCGCGCACCCGATGCCAACGAGGATTTCGTCGCTCTGTCCAAGCAATTCCCCGCGGGACCGGTGCGCGCCGGCGTCGTCGAGCGCGACGGTTACACCAAGCTTTCGGAAGACGCCTTCCTGAAGTACTTCGCCAACGGCGTTAAGCCGGAGCAGGCCAAGGCGCTCTACGCGGTGCAATGGCCGACGGCCGCCTCGATCTTCGCCGGCCGCACCACGGAGGCAGCATGGCATTCCAAGCCGAGCTGGTACGCGGTGTCGAAGAACGACGACACCATCAATCCTGATTTCGAACGCTTCCTCGCCAAGCGCATGAACGCCACCACGGTCGAGCTCGACGCCGGCCACCTCTCGCTGGTCTCGCACCCGAAGGAAGTGGCGAACCTGATCCTGGAAGCGGCGGGGTATGGGCGGAGCTGACCGGCGATCGGCTCAATGAGAAAGCGCCCGAGGTTTTCGGGCGCTTTTGTTTTGCTCAGGTCTAATCCAGTCCCTGTGCGGCCGGCATCTCCTGCGTCGGCATGATCGTGGGAGCCGGCTTGGCCTGAACGACGGTTGCTGCCGCGGCTTGCGGTGCGGCTTCGGTGGGCTTGGCCTGCACGGCCACCGTCTGCTGAGCAGGCTGCGGCGCCTGGGCCTGTTGCGTCGTGGGTTCGGCCGGCTTGGCGGCGACCGGCGCCTCGCGCGGCGGGGCGGCCTTCGGCACCGGTACGGCGCGGCTAGCGACATGCGGAATCGGGGCCGGCGGGCGTGGCGGGCCACTGCGGACCATGGTCGGTGGCGGCAGCGCGCTTTGTGGGCGGTCGGGCGCCATCGCGGGCTGCTCGTAGGCCGGCGCCATGCCGTAGGCGTCAGCGGCCGGCATGAAGCGCAAAATTCTTCCGTCGCGGGCATCGATCACCAGCCGGCCGTCCTCGCCGCGGCGGTCGATCACCGCGATGGTGTAGACGCTGCCGCGCAGGCGCGGGATGCCCAGCGGCGAGAAGCCGTTTTCGCGCAGCACCGCGTAGACCTCGGTCGACGGCAGCAGCACCGGGGCCGGGCCGCGGTCTTCGTAGCCGTAGCCGTAGCCTTGGCCGTAACGCGGCGGCGGTGGCGGCGCGGCGTCCGATGGCGCATAGGGGCCGTCGAAATCCGACACCGCAATAGCGGCCCTGCTCCCGATACCGTTCGCCGGAAATTGCGCAAAAACCTGCGCTTGAGCCGCGGTCGCAGCCAGCACCAGCGTGGCAGCGGCCACACATCCTGTGAAAAACTTCATGGTCGACACGCTCCTGTCAGCCCCCGAACGTCTCGCGCTCTTTCGCTTCTTGCGGCGTGGCGCGCCTTTCGAAGGGTCGATCCGAAGCATCCTTGGGGATTTCGGCGTCGGCAGGGCCGGATCAGGGCGCGTTTGCTTCAAAACCGGGGCCGCACGGCTTGCGGAAAGCGGTGATTGACACCTCGGGAATCGGGACTTGCACGCGCTTGTGTGATAGACAAAAATTTGGCAAGGTGATGGTTAGGACAGGAAGACTGTCTCAATTTTGCTTGCGGTTCCGGCATAGGGATTGCAACGAAAGTCGGTGCTTTCGAGCGCCAGTAAGGCAACAGGCAAAGCCGTTCTCGGGGACGAAGAACGCCTTGGCCTGAATTTAAGAAAATGCGGCTCGCGAGCGGACGAGCGGTGACCCAGAAGCGGGTGCCGCGGGACGCCCAAGGTGCGCCGAAGATGGCGGTGAGGCAGCTTGCCGCATGGAGAGGACGAGGACATGAACGGGTCGCAAGTCGAGCGCGGAAACATCGTGGCAGAACAACTGTCGGCGACGCTCGCCTCGAAAACGAGCGACCCGATTCAGGAACACAACTCACGCCCGCCGGCGGTAGGTCTGTACGATCCGAGCCTGGAAAAGGATTCCTGCGGCGTCGGCTTCATCGCCAACATCAAGGGCCAGAAGTCCCACGAGATCGTCGCGGACGCACTCAGCATCCTCTGCAACCTCGAGCACCGCGGCGCCGTCGGCGCCGATCCGCGCGCTGGCGACGGCGCCGGCATTCTGGTGCAGATCCCGCACGCCTTCTTCACTCGCAAGGCCAAGGAGCTGGGCTTCGCGCTGCCCAATCCGGGCGAATACGCAATCGGCGCGCTGTTCATGCCGCGCGATACCGCCTGGCGCAACGTCATCAAGAGCATCATCGCCGACCAGATCAAGGAAGAGGGCCTGACGCTGCTCGGCTGGCGCGACGTGCCGACCGACAACTCTTCGCTCGGCGTCACCGTGAAGCCGACCGAGCCGGCCTGCATGCAGGTGTTCATCGGCCGCAACGGCACCGCCAAGACCGAGGACGATTTCGAGCGCCGGCTCTACATCCTGCGCAAGTCGATCTCGCAGGCGATCTATCAGCGCCGCGACCGCGGCCTCGCCGGCTATTATCCCTGCTCGATGTCGTGCCGCACCGTGATCTACAAGGGCATGTTCCTCGCCGACCAGCTCGGCAAGTACTATCCCGATCTGCACGAAAAGGATTTCGAGAGCGCGCTCGCACTCGTTCACCAGCGTTTCTCGACCAACACTTTCCCGGCGTGGTCGCTGGCGCATCCCTACCGCATGATCGCGCATAACGGCGAGATCAACACGCTGCGCGGCAACACCAACTGGATGGCGGCGCGCCAGGCTTCGGTGAGCTCCGAGCTGTACGGCAAGGACATCAACCGGCTCTGGCCGATCTCCTACGAGGGACAATCGGACACCGCCTGCTTCGACAACGCGCTCGAATTCCTGGTGCAGGGCGGCTACTCGCTGCCGCACGCCGTCATGATGATGATTCCGGAGGCGTGGGCCGGCAATCCCTTGATGGATGAAAAGCGCCGCGCTTTCTACGAGTATCATGCCGCCCTGATGGAGCCGTGGGACGGCCCCGCCGCGATCGCCTTCACCGACGGCCGCCAGATCGGCGCCACGCTCGACCGCAATGGCCTGCGGCCAGCGCGCTATCTCGTCACCAAGGACGACCGCATCGTGATGGCGTCCGAGATGGGCGTGCTGACGATTCCCGAGGACCAGATCATCACCAAGTGGCGCTTGCAGCCCGGCAAGATGCTGCTCGTCGACCTCGAGCAGGGCCGCCTCATCCCCGACGACGAGATCAAGGCCGAGCTCGCGAGGAGCCATCCCTACACGGAGTGGCTGGAGCGGACCCAGATCGTGCTGGAAGAGCTGCCGAAGGCCCCGACCACCGGCGTGCGCTCCAACCTGTCGCTGCTCGATCGCCAGCAGGCGTTTGGCTACAGCCAGGAAGACATCACCATCCTGATGACGCCGATGGCCTCCATTGGCGAGGAAGCCGCGGGCTCGATGGGCAACGACACGCCGATCTCGGCGCTGTCGGACAAGGCCAAGCCGCTGTTCACCTACTTCAAGCAGAACTTTGCGCAGGTCACCAACCCGCCGATCGACCCGATCCGCGAGGAGCTGGTGATGAGCCTCGTCTCCATCATTGGACCGCGGCCGAACCTGTTCGACCTGCAAGGCATGGCCACCACCAAGCGCCTCGAAGCGCGCCAGCCGATCCTGACCGACGCGGACCTCGAAAAGATCCGCTCGATCTCTGACGTCGCCGAGTCGCACTTCAAGTCGCGCACGCTGGACACCACCTTCCACGCCGGCCTCGGCGCGGCCGGCATGGACCAGGTGCTGGACGAGCTCTGCGCGCGCGCCGAAAGCGCGGTGCGCGAGGGCGTCAACATCATCATCCTGTCCGACCGCATGGTCGGCACCGATCGCGTGCCGATCCCGTCGCTGCTGGCTTGCGCGTCCGTGCATCATCATCTGATCCGCACGGGTCTGCGCACGTCGGTCGGCCTCGTCGTCGAATCCGGTGAGCCGCGCGAAGTGCATCACTTCGCCTGTCTCGCGGGCTACGGCGCGGAAGCGATCAATCCTTATCTGGCGTTCGAAACCATCATCGCGATGAAGGACCGCCTGCCCGGCTCACTCGACGACTACGAGATCGTCAAGCGCTACATCAAATCGATCGGCAAGGGCCTGCTCAAGGTGATGTCCAAGATGGGCATCTCGACCTACCAGTCCTATTGCGGCGCGCAGATCTTTGACGCCATCGGCCTGAAGGCGGAATTCGTCGGAAAATTCTTCGCCGGTACGCACACCCGCGTCGAGGGCGTCGGTCTCGCCGAGATCGCGGAAGAGGCCGTGCGCCGCCATGCCGACGCATTCGGCGATGCTCTGGTCTACAAGACCGCGCTCGACGTCGGCGGCGAATATGCCTACCGCAGCCGCGGCGAGGACCATGCCTGGACCGCCGAGTCGGTCGGGCTGCTCCAGCACGCCGCGCGCGGCAATTCGCTGGACCGCTACCGTGCCTTCGCAAAAATCCTCAATGAGCAGTCGGAGCGTCTGTTGACGCTGCGCGGCCTGTTCCGGATCAAGAACGCGGACGAAGAGAAGCGCAAGCCTGTCGCCCTCGACCAGGTCGAGTCGGCCAAGGACATCGTCAAGCGTTTCGCCACCGGCGCGATGAGCTTCGGCTCGATCTCGCGCGAGGCGCACACCACGCTGGCGATTGCCATGAACCGGATCGGCGGCAAGTCGAACACCGGCGAAGGCGGCGAGGAAGCCGACCGCTTCAAGCCGATGCCGAACGGCGACAGCATGCGCTCCGCGATCAAGCAGGTCGCCTCGGGCCGTTTCGGCGTCACCACGGAGTATCTCGTCAACTCCGACATGATGCAGATCAAGATGGCGCAGGGTGCCAAGCCCGGCGAAGGCGGACAGCTGCCCGGCCACAAGGTCGACGCGACCATCGCCAAGGTTCGCCACTCGACGCCGGGCGTCGGCCTGATCTCGCCGCCGCCGCACCACGACATCTACTCGATCGAGGATCTGGCGCAGCTCATCTACGACCTCAAGAACGTCAACCCCACGGGCGACGTCTCGGTCAAGCTCGTCTCGGAGATCGGCGTCGGCACGGTGGCCGCGGGCGTCGCCAAGGCGCGCGCCGACCACGTCACCATCGCGGGCTTCGAGGGTGGCACCGGCGCTTCGCCGCTGACCTCGATCAAGCACGCCGGCTCGCCGTGGGAGATCGGTCTCGCTGAAACCCACCAGACGCTGGTGCGCGAGCGGCTGCGCAGCCGCATCGTGGTCCAGGTCGACGGCGGCTTCCGCACCGGCCGTGACGTCGTCATCGGCGCGCTTCTCGGCGCCGACGAATTCGGCTTCGCCACTGCGCCCTTGATCGCGGCCGGCTGCATCATGATGCGCAAGTGCCATCTCAACACCTGCCCGGTCGGCGTCGCGACCCAGGACCCGGTCCTGCGCAAGCGCTTCACCGGCCAGCCTGAGCATGTGATCAACTACTTCTTCTTCGTCGCCGAGGAAGTTCGCGAGATCATGGCCTCGCTCGGCTTCCGTACCTTCAACGAGATGATTGGCCAGGTGCAGCTGCTCGACCAGACCAGGCTGGTTGCGCACTGGAAGGCCAAGGGGCTCGATTTTTCGAAGCTGTTCGTCAAGCAGAAGGAAGAGAAGGGCCAGAAGGTCTATCACTCCGAGCGCCAGAACCATCATCTGGAAGCCGTGCTCGACCGCACGCTGATCGAGAAGGCAACGCCTGCGCTCGACCGCGGCGCGCCGGTGAAGATCGAGGCCGGGATCAACAGCACCAACCGTTCCGCCGGCGCGATGCTGTCCGGTATGGTCGCCAAGATCTACGGCAATGCCGGCCTGCCGCATGACACCATCCATGTCAGCCTCAAGGGCACCGCCGGCCAGGCCTTCGGCGCCTGGCTCGCGCATGGCGTCACCTTCGAGCTCGAGGGTGAAGCCAACGACTATGTCGGCAAGGGCCTCTCGGGCGGCAGGATCATCGTCAAGCCGCCGGCCAACAGCGCCATCGTGCCGGAAGAGAGTATCATCGTCGGCAACACCGTGATGTACGGCGCGACCGATGGCGAGTGCTACTTCCGCGGTGTCGCCGGCGAACGCTTTGCCGTGCGCAACTCCGGCGCGGTCGCTGTGGTCGAAGGCGCCGGCGATCATTGCTGCGAATATATGACCGGCGGCATCGTCGTCGTGCTCGGCAAGACCGGGCGCAACTTTGCGGCCGGCATGTCCGGCGGCATCGCCTATGTGCTCGACGAGAGCGGCGACTTCGACAAGCTCTGCAACATGGCGATGGTCGAGCTCGAGCCGGTGCTGTCGGAAGAGCTGATCAACGCCGGCACCTATAACCACTCCGGTGACCTCGAGGCGCACGGCCGGGTGGACGTGTTCAAGAACCTGCTCGCCTCCGACGTCGAGCGGCTGCACGTCCTGATCACGCGTCATGCGAAAGCGACCGGCTCCAAGCGCGCCGCCGACATCCTTGCCAATTGGAAGGACTGGCTGCCCAAATTCCGCAAGGTGATGCCGGTCGAGTACCGGCGCGCGCTGCGCGAAATGGCCGCCAACGCGGACGCCGAGCCGAAAATCGCGATCGGGGCGTAGGAATATCAGCGCCGGTCATTGCGAGCGTAGCGAAACAATCCAGACTTTCTCCTCGGATAAACTGGATTGCTTCGTCGCTTCGCTCCTCGCAATGACGGTGGGGAAGCACAACGAATTTAAGCGGCAGGGACTTCGGGTTTAATGGGCAAGATCACGGGTTTTCTCGAAATCGAACGGCATGACCGCAAGTACATCCCGGTCGCCGAGCGCGTGAAGCATTACAACGAGTTCGTCGTCCCCCTCTCCGAGAAGGAAACGCGCGACCAGGCCGCGCGCTGCATGAACTGCGGCATTCCCTATTGCCACGGCACCGGCTCGGTCGCGCCGGGAACGCCCGGCTGCCCGGTCAACAACCAGATCCCGGACTGGAACGACCTCGTCTATCAGGGCAACTGGGAAGAAGCCTCGCGCAATTTGCACTCGACCAACAATTTCCCGGAGTTCACGGGACGCATCTGCCCCGCGCCGTGCGAGGCCTCCTGCACGCTCAACATCGACGACAACCCCGTCACCATCAAGACCATCGAATGCGCGATCGTCGACCGCGCCTGGGACAATGGCTGGCTGAAGCCGGAAGTGGCGGCCGTGAAGACCGGCAAGAAGGTCGCGGTGATCGGCTCGGGTCCGGCCGGCATGGCCTGCGCGCAGCAGCTCGCGCGCGCCGGTCACGACGTGCATTTGTTCGAGAAGTTCGCCAAGGCCGGTGGCCTGCTGCGTTACGGCATCCCCGACTTCAAGATGGAAAAGAACGTCATCGACCGCCGCGTGGCGCAGATGGAAGGGGAAGGCGTCACCTTCCACTACAACAGCCATGTCGGCGTCGACGGCAATGTCGATCCGCGCGAGATGCTCAACGAGTACGACGCGGTGGCGCTGACCGGCGGCGCGGAAGCCCCACGCGACCTGCCGATCCCCGGCCGCGAGTTTTCGGGCGTCCACTACGCGATGGATTTCCTGCCGCAACAAAATCGCCGCGTCTCCAGCGAGCCGCTCAACGGCGTCAGCGAGATCCTCGCCGGCGGCAAGCACGTCGTCGTCATCGGCGGCGGCGACACCGGATCTGACTGCATCGGCACCTCGCTGCGCCAGGGCGCGCTCTCGGTGACCCAGCTCGAGATCATGCCCGCTCCGCCCGAGCACGAGAACAAGGGCCTGACCTGGCCGAACTGGCCGCTGAAGATGCGGACGTCCTCGAGCCAGGCCGAAGGCGCGGCCCGCGAATTCGCCGTGCTGACGCAGAAGTTTTCCGGCGAGAACGGCCAAGTCAAGAAGCTGCACTGCGTGCGCGTCGACGACAAGTTCAAGCCGATCGCCGGCACCGAATTTGAGCTCGACGCCGACCTCGTCCTGCTCGCGATGGGCTTCGTCCATCCCGTGCACGAGGGCCTGCTCAAGCAGCTCGCAGTCGAGCTCGACCCGCGCGGCAACGTCAAGGCCAACACGCTCGACTACCAGACCTCGCGCCCGAACGTGTTCACCGCCGGCGACATGCGGCGTGGGCAATCGCTGGTGGTCTGGGCGATCCGCGAGGGCCGGCTGTGCGCAAGGTCGATTGATACGTTCCTGATGGGAAAGACGGATCTGCCGCGGTAGTCGTTCACTCCACTGCCAGATTTACGAAAGGTGTCATCGCCCGCCTTGTGCGCAATTGCGCACTGGAGCGGGCGATCCAGTATTCCAGAGAAGTTAGCTGTCTACCGACAAACCGCGGCGTACTGGATGCCCCCGCCTGCGCGGGGCATGACAGGGAGGTTAATTCTGCAACCTCACCCCCACCATCATCACCGTGCCCTGCGAGCTAGATCCCGCCTGGTTCGAGTCCAGGATGTCGTGGCGCAGCGTGCCCTTGATCCAGATGTTGCGGTTGAGCTTGTAGATCAGATTGCCTTCGAGCGAGTAGGTCTTGTCGTTGCGATTTTGGCCCTGGTAGTCGTAGGTGCCGTAGGTGAACTTGCCCACTGCCGTAAGCCAACGGCGGAAATCGTGATCGACTTCGGCGGCGTAGGTGTGCACCAGCACGCCGGATGAGCCGGGCACGGTGGTCTCCGCGATCTGCGTGTCGGTGGCGAATTTCACCGTGGTCAGGCCGCTCGCGTTCCAGATCAGCGAGCCCGAGGTGAGGAAGCCCGCGAGCTGGCTCAGCCGCGGATCGACATAGTTGCGCGCGGAATAGCCGACCGAGACTTCGCCCGTGAGGATGCGCGAGAACTCGAAGGACGAGCCGACCTTGGCGTACCCGCCGTTCGAATCTCGGAAGTAGCCGTTGCGGTCCGCGGGCTGGTCGTGGACGCGGGTGTCGCCCTGGATTTCGACGAACGGCTTCAGGCCCGGCTTCAGCTCGTAGGAAAAGCGCCCCACGCCGCCATACTGGTTGAAATCACGATCATCGTTGCTGAAGGTCGAGCCATCGGTCAGCTTGGAGTTGGTGTAGGCGGTGCGATCGACGGCGGCGCCGGCAGCGACCTGGAAGCGATTAAAGGTCTGGTCGAAGCCGACGGTCGTGCCGTAAGTGGCGTAAACAGGATATTTTTGCAGGCCGGCCTGCACATTCGGGCTGCCGGGATTGTCGGTGGCGAGCCGCAGGCGGAGCTGCGTGGTCAGCTTGAGATCGCGATTGACGTCGATGCGGCCGTCGACATGGCCGGTAAAGTCGGGGCGGTCAACCTCGACCGGCGAGGGCGAGGCAAAGCCGTCGATCGTCGCCGGCATGTTGTTGGTGTAGCCTGAGAACGAGCCGCGCAAATCGGCGACCAGCGCGTGGCGCTCCCAGTCGGACACCACGAGAAGGTCGGGCGCGACGACATAAGCCGGCGAGCCGACAGGCTTGTTCAAACGCGCCGGATTGGTGTCGTAGCCGGCGGAGAGCTCGAGCCCACCCTTGATCAGGAAGCTGCCGGCATAGTCGCCGACGGCGCCGAACGAATCCTCGTCGAGCTTGAGGCGGCGGCGCAGCGGCTGGCCGGGCACGTTGCCGGCCAGCGCCGGCGGCACCGGCGTCTTGTGCGCGGTCTCGGAGGGTGGCGGCGCGATGCGCGGCGGCCCGAGCGTTCGATCCGGCGTTGCCGGCGGCACCGGCGAGCCGGGACCGACCGGGCGTTTCGGCTTTGGCTGTCCGGGATAGAGCTTTGGCTGCAGCCGCTTGCGGTTGAGCGAATCGTATCCGGAGGCGCTGGCGCCATTGGCAGCGGGCAGGCCGTAGGTCGGGACCTTATTGGTCGGGTTCTGGCTGGTCGGGTTTTGGCCCGCGCGCGCCGGCGCCTGCTGGCGCTTGCGCCAATCGGCATTGGGATCTGGGAGCGCCGGTAGCGCATCCGAGGGTGCCTGCGGCACGCCCGCGGTACGGCGCGTCGGCAGCGTGTCTGGTGAGGCGAAGCCACCGCGGTTGGGGCTGAACAGGTCGGGGGTGAGGCTCTGGGCGCCTGCCGGTGCGCTTCCAAGGGCAGTCAGCGCGAGACACGGCAAAGCGGCGCGCAGGAAATGCGCGCGTTTGCTCCGGCTCGTGCCTGGAGACGACCCCACGATGGAAGAACCCCAACGAAATCAAATACTTTCGCGATAGCCTCCGCCGACTGGCGGGAACCATCGTTAATGGACTTAAAACAATTATGGTTAACGACCGGTTGAGGGCTGGGGCGCCCTCGTCGCCTCGAAGGCTGTGGCGTGCTAAGCAGGCGCCAACGGGCGAACGCCCCTCCTCCCTGGACCAGAACATGCCGAGTTCGAAACCGCTGATGACCCAATCATCCGGCCCCATTCCCGACAGCGTCGAATCCGCGCTCCGCACGCTGGAAACCGAGGGCGGCGGTATCAACGCACTCGTCGCCGCCCTGCGCGGCCCGCTTGGCGCGAGCTTCGCCAAGGCGGTCGATCTGATCCGCAACGCGAAGGGCCGCGTCATCGTCACCGGCCTCGGCAAATCGGGCCATATGGGCCGCAAGATCGCGGCGACGCTGGCTTCGACCGGCACGCCCGCCTTCTTCGTGCACACCGCCGAAGCCGCCCATGGCGACCTCGGCATGATCACCACCGATGACGTCATCATGGCGCTGTCCTGGTCCGGCGAGCAGCCGGAGATGAAGACCCTCGTCAACTATTCCGCGCGGTTCGCGATCCCGATGATCGCGGTGACGTCGAACGCGGCGTCCTCGCTTGGACAAGCAGCCGACATCGTGCTTGAGCTGCCGAAGGCGCGCGAGGCTTGCCCGCACAATCTGGCGCCGACCACCTCGACCATGATGCAGGTCGCGATCGGCGACGCCATCGCGATCGCGCTGCTCGAAGGCCGCGGCTTCACCGCGCTGGAATTCGCGCATTTCCATCCCGGCGGCAAGTTAGGGGCGATGCTGAAATTCGTCCGCGACTACATGCGCACCGGCGCGGAGATCCCGGTCAAGCCGCTCGGCACCAAGATGTCCGACGCGGTAATGGAGATGTCGGCCAAGGGCCTCGGCTGCGTCTGCATCGTCGATGATGTCGGCGGGGTTGCCGGCATTATCACCGACGGCGATCTGCGCCGTCATATGCGGCCCGACCTGCTGACGGCGTCGGTCGACGACGTCATGACCAGGCAGCCGAAAACCGTGCCGCCCTCGATGCTCGCCACCGAGATGATCGAGGTGCTCAACACCCGCAAGATCACGACGCTGGTCGTGACCGAGGCGGACAAGGTGGTGGGCATCGTGCATCTGCACGATCTGTTGCGCGCGGGCGTGGCGTAAGGTTTCTCTCCGTCATTGCGAGCGCAGCGAAGCAATCCAGAATCCCTCCGCGGAGGCAGTCTGGATTGCTTCGTCGCAAGAGCTCCTCGCAATGACGGCGGTTAGAGCTATGCCGGAAACCGTGCCGCGCTCTCCTCCAGCGGCAGCTTTAGTCCGTTCGCCAGATACGACACCGTGCGATAGAAGCCGCACAGCAGCATGATCTCCAGGATCTGCGCCTCGTCGTAATGCGCCGAGAGCACGGCGAACTCGGCATCGTCAAACGTCGCGCGGTGATGCAGCGCATCGACGGCGGCGATCATCGCCTGTTCGGCCGGCGACCAGCACGACGACGTCGCGTCGCCCTGCACGGTCGCACGCACCTCCGCCTCGCTAAGCCCCGCCGGCCCGGCAAAGATCGCGACGTGCACGCCCCATTCATATTCGCATTTGTTCAGCGCGCAGGTGCGGTCGATGACGATCTCGCGCTGGCGCAGCGACAGCGGGCCGGGATCGAGCAGGCCGCCGGCGCGGAACTTGTCCCAGACGCGGGTGTGGCCCGCCATCACCCGGAACAGCCGCAGCGGCGGCGCGCCGTGCATGATGCGGTCAAACTGCGCCTGGATCTCCGGGGGATAAGGCGACTCGAGCGGCGCAATACGCGGTGTGGCCTGGGACATTGGCTGTCTCCTATGCTACATTTACTGTAGCAAAACGCTACATTATTTGTAGCAATACGCAAGAGGGCGACGATGGCGAAACAGTCCGCTTCCAGATCGCGTAGCGTCCGTGGTTCGCGCACGGGCCGACCGGTCATGGCGCTGCTCGACCTCCTGGGGCGACGCTGGAGCCTGCGTATCCTGTGGGAATTACGCGAAGCCCCCCTCACCTCGCGCGGCTTGCGCACTGCCTGCGACGAGGCCTCGCCGACCGTGCTTCAAGCGCGGCTGAGCGAGCTGCGCGAGGCGGGGTTCGTGGAGTTGGGCGAAGGTGGAGGTTACGGGCTGACGGCGCTGGGGCAGGAGCTGTGCGAGACGTTCATGCCGCTGCACAGGTTTGCGGAGCGGTGGCGCAGCAAGAGTGGCGCCTAAGTCTGGCGACGCCGTCCTGACAAACTCGTCATTGCGAGCGGAGCGAAGCAATCCAGAATCTTTCCGCGGAGACAGGCTGGATTGCTTCGCTTCGCTCGCAATGACGGGGAGGCAACAGCTACGTCGCCGCCACCGTTAAATTAGCGCCGTCCACCTGCACCACTTTCACCCGCGTCCCCGCCGGCGTATCCGGGCCGGCGACGCGCCACACCGTGTCGCCGATACGCATGGTGCCGTTGCCGTCGATGATCGGCTTCTCCAGCGTGAACTCGCGGCCCAGGAGCGCGTCCGCGCGCTTGTTGAGGAAGGGGCTGGCACTCGCATCCGCCCTCGGCCGCGCGAGCCGGCGCCACACCGGCACGGCGGCGGCGGCGAACACAGCGAACATCACGAGCTGGATTTGCCAGGACACGACAATCGCGAACGAGATCAGGCCGACCAAAATCGCGGCGAGCCCGAGCCAGAACAGGAAGATCCCCGGCGCCAGCACCTCCAGCACCATCAGGATGAAGCCGAAGATCAGCCAGTTCCAGGTGCCGAGCGATACGAACATGTCGGTCATGACACGACCTCTTTATTTTAGACGCATGCCCTTATCGGAAAACCGGTGTCCGCTTTTCCGGGGGTGCGCTGTGACTATCCCTGCCGTGGCGGCACCGCCGGCGGCGTGGGGCTGGACGACGGTACCGAACTGCCGCGGCGAGCGGCAGCGGCCGCGGACGCCGCGCTTTCGCCGAACGTCGCCTTCGCGATCTCGCCGATGCCGGCGAGCGAACCCAGCATGCTCATCGCTTCGACCGGAAGCATGATGATCTTCTGGTTCGGCGAGTCGGCCAGCTGCCCGAACGCCTTGATATACTTGTCCGCGATAAAATAGTTCAACGCGGAGATATCACCCTTGGCAATGGCTTCCGATACCACAAGCGTCGCCTTGGCCTCGGCCTCCGCGGAACGTTCGCGGGCCTCGGCGTCGCGGAACGCAGCTTCCTTGCGGCCTTCGGCCTGGAGAATCTGGCCCTGCTTGGCGCCCTCTGCACGCAGGATCTCGGACTGGCGCTGGCCTTCGGCCGCGAGAATATCGGCGCGCTTGACGCGCTCGGCCTTCATCTGCCGGCCCATCGCCTCGACGAGATCGGCGGGCGGCACGATGTCCTTGATCTCGATGCGGTTGACCTTGAGACCCCACGGCGAGACTGCGGCGTCGACGACGCGCAGCAGGCGCTCGTTGATCTCGTCGCGATGCGACAGCACCTGGTCGAGATCCATGGAGCCCATCACCGAACGGATATTGGTCATGGTCAGCACGATGATCGCCTGCTCCAGATTGGAGACTTCGTAGCTCGCCTTCGCGGCATCGAATACCTGGAAGAAGGCGACGCCGTCGACCGTGACCGTGGCGTTGTCCTTGGTGATCACCTCCTGCTCAGGTATCGAGATCACCTGCTCCATCATGTTGATCTTGCGCCCGACGCGATCGAAATAGGGCACGATCAGATTGAGCCCGGGGCTCAGCGTCTGGGTGTATTTGCCGAACCGCTCGATGGTCCAGTCATAGCCCTGCGGCACCGTTTTCACGCCGGCAACCAGCGTGACGATGACGAGCAAAACCAGAACAATCGCGAAAATGTCGAAACCGCTCATATTTCCTCCGAGGCGGGAAAAGGTCTTTCCCGCGCTGTCATTGGTCGGGAATGCGACCCCACCGGTTCAGCGGTCGCGACTCACGTCGGCATTGGCGCGATTCTGCACAAGACGCAGGGAGAGGGAATGGCCGCGATTATGTATTTGCGAGGCGCTCTTGAAAGCATGCAGGCGCAGAGCGGCGGACGTCAACGAATCCAGCCATGCCAGCGGTCGCAGCCGAATTCTATTCGATGACCTCGTTCGCGGTTGCGAGCAGGCTTGGCGAAAGCGTGACGCCGATTGCCCTGGCCGTCTTCAGGTTGATCGTCAGCTCGAACTTGGTGGGATTCTGGACCGGGAGGTCGGCCGCCTGCGCACCCTTCAGGATGCGGTCGATGTAGGAGGCGGCGCGGCGGAGCTGCTCGGCGCTGTCGGTGCTGTAGGACATCAGCCCGCCCTCGTCGACGAAGGTGCGGCTCCAGAACACTGCCGGCACGCCCGCTTCACCGATCGCCGCCAGGAGGTGCGCGCGGTTGGCCATGGTGAAGAAGTCCGGCAGCACCAGCAGTCCGCCGTCCTTTCGCGAGGCCAGCGCGGCGATCGAGGCGGTGTCGTGCACGGGCGCAGGCTCCACCGTCACATGGAGCGTGCGGCCCGCGTCCTCGATGGTGCGCAGCATCAGCGGCGCGAACGGCGCGGTGGCGGGATTGTAGACGACGAACACACGGGACAGTTTTGGCGTGACCTGCGTCAGCATCTCCAGCCATTTGCCGGCCAGCGGGCCGTCGTAATCGGTGAACCCAGTGACGTTGCCGCCGGGATGGGCGAGATTCTGGACGAAGCCCTGGCTGACGGGATCGGTGACGACGGCGAACACGATCGGGATCGTCGTGGTGCGCCGGCGCAGCTCCTCCACCGAGGGCGTGCCGACCGCAAGCAGGATGTCGGGCTTGAGCGCCACGAGTTCGTCGGCAAGTTGCGCGATGCGCGCGCGGTCGCCGCCGCCATTACGCCAATCGATCTTGAGGCCGGCGTGCTCCTTCCAGCCATGGCCGGCGAGCGCCTCGACCAGGATGGCGCTTCGCGTCTGCCCGATCCCGTCGTCGGCCGCAGTGACCGAGAGCACGCCGAGCCGCCGCGTCGCATTCGGCTGCTGCGCCAGCGCTGAAGCCGGCAGCGCTGCGGTCATCCCGAGAAGCGCCAGAATCTCGCGGCGGTTCATGGGGCGCACCTCAGATCCAGCCCTGAAGCTCGCGCAGCACCAGCGTCCGGATCACATCCATGCCGGGATCGCTGTCGTTGAGGCAGGGGATCGCGGAAAACTGCTCGCCGCCATTGTGCTTGAAGATCTCGGCATTCTCCTGCGCGATCTCCTCCAGCGTCTCCAGACAGTCGGCGGAAAAGCCGGGCGTCACGACCGCGATCCGGCGCACGCCCTCTTTCGCCAGACGCTCCATGGTCTTGTCGGTGTAGGGCTGGAGCCACTCGTCGAATCCGAAGCGCGACTGGAAGGTCAGCAGCAGTTTCGTCTCGTCCATGCCGAGCCGGCGTCGCAGCGCCTCCGTCGTGGCCACGCATTGGCCCTGATAAGGATCGCCCTTGTCCACGTAGGCCTTCGGCATGCCGTGGAATGAGGCGACGATCAGCTCCGGCTTGAACGGCAGGCTCGCCAGATGCGTCTCGATCGAGGTGGCGAGCGCCTCGATATAGGCTTCGTCCTCATAGTAAGGCGGTGTCACCCGCAGCGTCGGCTGCGCGCGCAGCCGCGCAAGCACGCGAAACACCTCGTCGCAGACGGTGGCCGATGTCGCGGCGGAATATTGCGGATAGAGGGGCACGGTGAGGATACGTTCACAGCCCTTCGCGATCAGCGCGTCGATGCCCGACTTGATCGAGGGATTGCCGTAGCGCATTGCCCAATCCACCACGACGTGATCGCGATCCGCCAATGCGGCCGCGAGCTTGTCGCTCTGCGAGCGCGTAATGGTCTTTAGCGGCGACTCGTTCTTCTCGGTGTTCCAGATCTTGAGATAGTCGCGCGCCTTGGCGCGGGGTCGGGTGCGCAGGATGATGCCGTTCAGCACGAACTGCCAAATCAAGCCCTGATCCTCGATGACGCGGGCGTCCGAAAGGAACTCTTTGAGATAGACCCTCACACCCGGCGCATCGGCCGTATCAGGCGTGCCGAGATTGACCAGCAGCACGCCGACGCGCGGCAGACCGGACCGGACGGCCTGCTTCGCGGCTGCGATGGGGGCAATTGTCGTCATGTATCGTTGGGTCGCGCGTTGCTCCGAACTTGTCAAGATGAGGCCTGTTTCGCTAGGGTCGCACTCGAGCGGGGAGAGGAAAGATGACGCTCGCGGAATGGTGCGTCTTTGGAGCATTGCTGCTCTATCTGTTAACGATCGGCTCGATCAAATGGATCAGATTTCGCGGCTTCGACAATTCGCGGCCGCGCGATCCCGCCTTCTATCAAGACGCCATCGCGCAGCGCGCGCTCGGCGCGCACCAGAACGGCATCGAGACTTTTCCGTTCTTCGCCTTCGCGGTGCTGCTCGCCGAATACAGGGATTCGCCGCAGCGCCTGATCGACGAGCTCGCGGCGCTGTTCCTGATCGTACGGATCGCCTATGTGCTGACCTATCTCGGCAACCGCCCGACGCTGCGCTCGATCCTCTGGAGCATCGGCTTTGCGATCAATCTCGGGATCTTCTTCATGCCGGTGTTGAAGCGGTTTCTGCCGGTGTGACGCGCCGTGTCCCGGACGCGGTGCTGCGCGCTTGCGCTGCTCCGCAGAGCCGGGACCCAGAAGGCCACCCGCTACCCTATGGAGACATGGGCCCCGACTCTGCAGCGCACCGTCGAAGGGACGCTGCGCTGCGTCCGGGGCACGAGAGTCTTGCTCAGAAACACGTCGTCCGTTCGGCCGCGATGTAACCCAACAACAGACCCGCGCCGAACAGCAGCACGAGGCCGGCGGCGGCGAATTCGATGCCGCGCATGAACAGCGCGCCACCGCCGTCGCGCCCGGCGCTGAGGCGGGCGGCGATGTCCTTGGCGGAGACGGCGACCACCGCGATGGCGGCGACCGTGATCGCGGTGCCGAGCCCCATCAGCAAGGTCGCGGCGATGCCCGCCCAGAACAGACCCTGGGCCAGCGCGAACACCAGCACCAGGATCGCGCCCGAACAGGGACGGATGCCGACGGTCAGGATCGCGCCGAAGCCGCGTCCCCAGCCACCGGGGCCGGCGAGCTCGCTCGGCGTGGGACCGTGGGAATGGCCGCAATGCTCGTCATGGACGTGGTCATGCTCGTGGTGATGATGGGCGTGCGCGTGGTCGTGACTGTGATCATGGGGTCGGTGATCATGCGCGTCGTGATGATGGTGGCCGTGATCATGGTGGTCATGCGGCACGCCCGCGATCGCCGGCACTGACTGAACTGCCTGGAGGGCACGGATGAAAGTGCGGCCCTTGACCCAGACCAGGCGCAGGCCGAACAGCGCGATCAGGGCATAGCTTGCGATCTCGATCGCGCCTTCCGCCTTGCACATGGTCTTGGCGGTCGCATTCAGCACCCAGGCCGAGACGCCGACGATCAGGATTGCCACCAGCGACTGCATCAGCGCCGAGGCAAATGACAGCACGATGCCGCGCCGGGCGGTCTCACGATTGGCGACGAGATAGGAGGCGATCACCGCCTTGCCGTGGCCGGGACCGGCCGCGTGGAAGATGCCATAGGCGAACGAGATGAAGAGCAACGTCCACACCGCCGAGCCGTCGGTCTTCGCGGCGCGGATGGTCGCCGACATCTGGCGATAGAATTCCGACTGTTTTGCCAGGAGCCAGCCGATCAGGCCGCTGGCCTCGGGCTCGGCGGCAGGTGCCGGACGCGGCGCGCCGAACGGGTTTTGCGCGAGGAGATCGTGGAGCGCGGCATCGACCACGCTTACGACCAGCACAACGGCGGCGCAGGCGAGCAGCCCGCGGGCGAGCGGGGAGAGTTGCGGCTTCAAGGGCAATCCACCGTGATCTTGTTGGCGAACATCATGCCGAAATTCGAGTTCTCGCCGTTCATGAAGGTCTGCTCGTTGAGCTTCTGGGCGGTGGCGGAGCCGTCACTGGGCCGATCAAGCTTCATCTGGCAACCGGCGGGCGCGCCGACCAGCTTGACCGGATTGTCCTTGGCCATCTGGAAGTCGATGAAGAAGGAGCGGTCGAACACTTCGAGCACCAATTGCTTGGGCTTGACCGGATTCTTCAGCGGCAGCGTGAAGTGCAGGGTCAGGACCGTATCCTTGTAGTCGAGGAAGTAGTCGACCGGCTCCTGGAATCGCTCCTTCTTGCCGTCGGCTCGCGCAAAGGTGAAGTAGGCATATTCCTTCAGCGATTCGACATTGGTCTGCGCCAGCGGCCCGAGCTCCTCGCGCGTATAGGCGCCCTTGGTTTTGCTCTCGAGCCCTTGCACCGCATAGGCCGAGAACATGTCGTCAAACGTCCAGGCGTGGCGGACGCCGGTGATGGTGCCGTCCTCAGCGTAGAGCAGCTCGCTCGTCGCCGTAATCCAGACATGCGGATGCGCGCTCGCCGTTCCTGCCGCAAGCGACAGGGCGACGGCGAGCAACAGTCCGAACAGGGCACGCATGCCCATCAGGCGACCTTTGCGTCGTCGAGCAGACCGCGGCGGCGCAGCAGCGCGTCCGGCTCCGGCGGGCGGCCGCGGAAGGCCTCATAGGCAACTTCAGGATCGACCGATCCACCCGAGGAGTAGATGTCGTCGTGCAGGCGCTTGGCGACCTCAGGATCGAAGATGTTGCCGGCTTCCTCGAAAGCACCGAAGGCGTCGGCGTCCATTACCTCCGACCACATGTAGCTGTAATAGCCCGCGGCATAATGATCGCCGGTGAAGATGTGACCGAACTGGGTCGGCCGGTGGCGCAGCGAGATCTCCTCGGGCATGCCGATCTTCTCCAGCTCCTTCTTTTCGAAGGCGCGGACATCCTGCGCGGCGGAGGCCGGCTGGGTGTGGAATTCGAGATCGACCAGCGCCGAGGAGACGAACTCGACCGTGGCAAAGCCCTGGTTGAATTTTCGCGCGGCAAGGAACCGTTGCAGCAGATCGTCCGGCAGCGGCTCGCCGGTTTGGTAGTGGCGGGCGAATTGCTGCAGCACCTCGGGCCGCTCCTGCCAGTGCTCGTAGAGCTGCGACGGCAGTTCGACGAAGTCGGTGAACACGGAGGTGCCCGACAGTGAGGGATAGGTCACGTTGGAGAGCATGCCGTGCAGGGCGTGGCCGAACTCGTGGAACAGCGTGCGGGCATCGTCGGGCGACAGCAGCGAGGGTTCCCCGCCTGCGCCCTTGGAGAAGTTGCAGATGTTGAGGATCAGCGGCGCGACCTCGCCGTCGAGCTTCTGCTGATCGCGCAGCGAGGTCATCCAGGCGCCGGAGCGTTTCGACGTCCGGGCGAAATAGTCGCCATAGAATAGCGCCTTGTGCTTGCCGTCCTTGCCCCTCACCTCCCAGACCCGGACATCCGGGTGCCAGACCGGAACGTCCTTGCGCTCGGCGAAGGTGATGCCGAACAGGCGCGTGGCGCAGTCGAAGGCGGCGGCGATCATGTGGTCGAGCGCGAGATACGGCTTGATCGCAGCGTCGTCGAAATTGGCCCGCTGAAGCCGCAGCTTTTCGGCGTAGAAGCGCCAATCCCAGGAGGCGAGCTTGAAATTTCCGCCCTCTTCCGTGATCAGCGCCTGCATGTCGTCGCGGTCGGCAAGCGCGCGCGCCCTGGCCGGCTTCCAGACCCGCTCCAGAAGGCCCCGCACCGCTTCCGGCGTCTTGGCCATGGAATCCTCGAGCCGGTAGGCTGCGAAGGTCGGATAGCCCAGCAGATTGGCGCTTTCCTCGCGCAGCTTCAGGACCTCGACGATGGTCGCGTTGTTATCGTTGGAATTGCCGTTGTCGCCCCGTGCGGTGAAAGCCTTGTAGACCTTCTCGCGCAGGTCACGTCGGGCAGAGCTCTTCAGGAACTGTTCGACCGAGGAGCGCGACAGGGTGACGATGGCCTTGCCGGCCATGCCACGTTCGTCTGCCGCAGCCTCGGCGCTGGCGACAAAACTCTCCGGCAGGCCCTGGCGGTCGGCCTCGCCGAGCTCCATGAACCACTCCTGCTCGTCGCCGAGCAGATGATGGCTGAAGCTGGTGCCGAGTTGGGCGAGCCTCTCGTTGATCTCCGCCATCCGCGTCTTGGCCTCTTCGGAGAGGCCAGCGCCCGAGCGGTGGAAGCGGGTGTAGGTGCGCTCGAGCAGGCGGAGCTGTTCCGGTGTCAGACCGAGATTGGCGCGGTTCTCGTGCAGATGGGCGATGCGGCCAAACAGCACGGCGTTCATCATGATCGGATTCCAGTGCCGCGCCATCCGCAAGGAAACCTCCTTGTCGATCTCCAGGATGGCCGGGTTGGAATGCGCCGAGACGAGGTCGTAGAAGACGGAAGCGACCTTGTTGAGCAGTTTGCCCGAGCGCTCCAGCGCCGTGACGGTGTTGGCGAAGTCGGCTGCGGCCGGATCATTGGTGATCGCCGCGATCTCCGCGGAGTGATCGGCGAAGGCCTGCTCGAAGGCCGGGAGGAAGTGCTCCGGCTTGACCTCGTCGAAAGGCGGGGTCGCAAACGGCGTCACCCAGGCCTTCAGCAGCGGGTTGGTCTCGGAGTCCGTAGTTTGGCGGGGTTCTGACATCACACGTCCCGATTTTCGAGCCTGAATTGTTGCGGCCAGCTATAGCACGCGATGGGGCTTTTTTGGGCCATTTGCCCTTGCTCCCGGCCGCCTTTTCGAGGAGATTGCGGCCCTCCAAGCCTAGGGACCCCTGAGCTCATGAACGCGCCTTCCTCGTCTTCCCGTCGGATCGTCTGGCCGAGCGTCATCACTGTCATCAGCGCCGCCATCCTGATCGGCGCCGAGGTGTTCGGCGCGGCGTTTGCCGGCGGATGGGCGCTCGCGATCCTGTTCGGGCTCGGCGACCAGGGCGCACACATCCTTCAGGCCGCGCTGTTCGCGCTCGGCGTGCTCGTGATGACCGCCTTCATCCGCGCGGCTCAGCGCGTCGAGCCCTTCACGAAGCGCAGCTGACGCTTCTCACGCGCGCGAGGGGGCACGCGCGCGCAGAAAACTTAACGCGCGTTCATCTTTCGCGTCGCTCGCGCAACACTGCGCAAGCAGATGTTAGGCAAATCTGTTCTCAGCCTAAAAAATCTCTTGCGAACCAGAGTCAAAACACCTATTTGCGGATTGCCCAATTTCGCACGTGCCTGTGGTCGTGTGTCAGTCGGTAGGTATCCGGACAAGAGGCCGGACAGCCGCCAAGGGGTGAAGAAGCCGAGGGGCTCTTCGGAAGTGCGGAGGTCGCGAGGCCTGAGCAAACCCGGAGCGTCCAGCATCTCTCTCAAAGAGATGCCTTGTCGAAGGTGACTTCACTTTTTGCAACCGTGACTGGCAGCCGGAGGCGAACCGGCGCACCCCGCTCTCAACGGGGGACGCGACTTAAAGCAACGACGGATCGGGCTTTTTTGGTCTCTACCGGCATTCCAACGCCGGCGCGGGCTACTGAAAAGGCTTGTCCTTCATTGCCAGGTGTGCGGGCGGGAACATTCCCGACCAATCCACGGCAGCACAGTCTGATGTGAGTCTTTGGCTCGTCGCGCCTCCATCGCGCGATCTGGCCGGAGCGCTCTTATCCGACGTCATTTTTTGAACGGATCCCGTCGCTGGGCCGTTTGGGAGAGTGCTATGACCGATCGTATCCAGGAATTCCTGCGCAACCGCCGCAAGGATGGCCTCGACACCGAGCCGTGCCTCGTCGTCGACCTCGAAGTCGTGCGCGACAATTACCAGACCTTTGCCAAGGCGCTGCCCGACAGCCGCGTGTTCTATGCCGTCAAGGCCAACCCGGCGTCGGAAGTGCTGGCTTTGCTCGCCTCCATGGGCTCCTGCTTCGACACCGCGACGGTCGCCGAGATCGAGATGGCGCTGGCCGCCGGTGCGACGCCCGACCGCATCTCCTTCGGCAACACGATCAAGAAGGAGCGCGACATCGCGCGCGCCTTCGCGCTCGGCATTCGGCTGTTCGCGGTTGATTGCGTCGCCGAGGTCGAGAAGGTCGGCCGTGCCGCGCCCGGCGCGAAAGTGTTCTGCCGCATCCTCTATGACTGCGCCGGCGCCGAATGGCCGCTGTCGCGCAAGTTCGGCTGCGACCCGGAGATGGCCGTCGACGTGCTCGACGTCGCCAAGCGTCTGGGCCTGGAGCCGTGCGGCATCTCCTTCCATGTCGGCTCGCAGCAGCGCAAGGTGAAGGCGTGGGACCGTGCGCTGGCGATGGCCTCGCAGGTGTTCCGCGACTGCGCCGAGCGCGGCATCAACCTGACCATGGTCAACATGGGCGGCGGTTTCCCGACCAAGTACCTGAAGGACGTGCCGCCGGTGGTCACCTACGGCCGCTCGATCTTCCGCGCGCTGCGCAAGCACTTCGGCAACCAGATTCCGGAGACCATCATCGAGCCGGGCCGCGGCATGGTGGGCAACGCCGGCATCATCGAATCCGAGGTCGTGCTCATCTCGAAGAAGAGCGACGAGGACGAGGTGCGCTGGGTCTATCTCGACATCGGCAAGTTCGGCGGTCTCGCCGAGACCATGGACGAGTCGATTCGCTACGCCATCCGCACCCCGCATGACGGTGCGGACATGACGCCGTGCGTGCTCGCTGGGCCAACCTGCGACAGCGCCGACGTGCTGTACGAGAAGAACCCGTATCCGCTTCCCGTCACGCTCGAGATCGGCGACAAGCTGCTGATCGAAGGCACCGGGGCCTATACGTCGACCTACTCGGCGGTGGCGTTCAACGGCATCCCGCCGCTGAAGACCTACCACATCTGATTTGCCACATCTGATCCGCCTCTGATCTGAGGCCTGACGAACCCGGGAGCCGGCTTGCCGGCTCCCTCCCTGACATTTCGATCTGACGACGTCTTGGATAGGCGTGCTTTTCGCACGTCGTTTCAAGCGGGGACTGACGCGCCATGACTGCTCATCGGAAGACACAGGTTGACCTCTCTTCGAAAGCCGCTCCGTTCGCGATCCGCAGCGAGCGTGCTGCCGACGTTGCGATGCGTGAAGCGCTGCTGGATGCCAGCTTTGGCGAGAACCGCCATGGCCGCACCTGCCAGCGCCTGCGCGACGGACGCGCACCAGCCGCGGGGCTTGCCCTGTCGGCAGTGCGCGGAGGGACGCTCGTGGGAACCGTGCGGCTGTGGCACGTCAGCGCTGGAGGCAGGCCCGCTCTGGTCCTCGGACCGCTGGCGGTGGACCCTGCCTGCCGCGAGCTCGGGATCGGCGCCGCGCTGATGCATCAAGCGCTGGCCGCCGCCCGGGCGCGCGGGCATGCCGCTGTGATCCTGCTCGGCGATGCCCCTTATTACGCCCGCTTCGGCTTCTCACCCGCGAAGACTGGCGAGCTGTCGCTGCCCGGCCCGTTCGAGCGCGACCGCCTGCTGGCGATCGAATTCACGACGGGCGCGCTGGACGGCGCTGCCGGGATGATCGTCCCGACCCGCGCGGCCTTGCCCAAACGCCGGGCGGCTCGCGCTCTCCAGGCGCACGCGGCTTAAGGGATTGCCGTCTTCGACGACCCAAGCCGCGGTCGTGCCCACGCCCGCGCTGACGCCTGTCCCTTTGGGGTTGCGCGGGCCCGAGAAACGCCCTTTAACCCGCGGAAACGCCCCTTTCAGTCGAGGCTGAACCGATGTCCCGTCGCCTGATTTCCACCGGCTCCCCGTTCGAGAAGACCGCCGGCTACAGCCGCGCCGTGATCGACGGCGAGTTCGCCTTCGTCGCGGGAACCACCGGGTATGACTACACCACGATGACAATGCCGCCCGATGTCACCAGCCAGTCACGCAACTGCTTCAAGACCATCGAAGCGGCCCTGAAGGAGGGCGGATTCGAGATGGCCGACATCGTCCGCGCGATTTACTACATCACCGACATCAAGGATGCAGACGCACACTTCGCCGTCTGCGGCGAAGTCCTCGGCGATATTCGCCCGGCCGCAACGCTTCTCGTCGTCTCGGCACTCTACAAGCCCGAGATGAAGGTCGAGATCGAAGTGACCGCGAAGCGCCGCGGCGCCTGATCCATCCCTCACCCGTTGTCTGCCAGTACTTTCCGGAGAAACCATCCCATGAGCCTCGCCTCGCAGATCTACGCGAAGATTACCGGTCCTATCGTCATGGTCGGCTTCGGCTCCATCGGCAAAGGCACGTTGCCGATGATCGAGCGGCATCTCGATTATGACAAGTCGCGCATCACCGTGATCGATCCCAAGGACGAGGGCCGCAAGGCACATTGCGAGAAGCACAATGTAAAATTCATCCAGCAGGGCGTGACCAAGGACAATTATCGCGACCTGCTGACCCCGCTCCTCACTGAAGGCGGCGGCCAGGGCTTTTGCGTCAATCTCTCGGTCGATACCGGCTCCACCGACATCATGGAGCTCTGCAACGAACTTGGCGCTCTTTATATCGACACCGTCAACGAGCCCTGGCTCGGCTTCTATTTCGATTCGTCGAAGGGCCCGGAAGCGCGCTCCAACTACGCCCTTCGCGAAGCGACGCTGGCCGCCAAGAAGGCGCGCCGCGCGGGCTCGACGACGGCCGTCTCCTGCTGTGGCGCCAATCCCGGCATGGTCTCCTTTTTCGTCAAGCAGGCGCTGCTCAACGTCGCCGCTGATCTGAAGCTCAATGCTCCCAAGCCGAAGACCAAAGCCGAATGGGCGGATCTGATGCGGCAGGCTGGCATCAAGGGCATCCACATCGCCGAACGCGACACCCAGCGCTCCAAGACGCCGAAGGAGCCGGACGTCTTCGTCAACACCTGGTCGGTGGAAGGTTTCCTGTCGGAAGGCGTGCAGCCGTCCGAGCTCGGCTGGGGCACCCATGAAAAATGGATGCCCGAGAACGCGCACACTCACGAAGCCGGCTGCGGCGCCGCCATCTATCTGATGCAGCCCGGCGCCAACACGCGCGTGCGCACCTGGTGCCCCACCCGCGGCGCGCAGTACGGCTTCCTCGTCACCCACAACGAGTCGATCTCGATCTCCGATTACTTCACGGTGCGTGACGGATCGGGCACAGCAATCTATCGGCCGACCTGCCACTACGCCTATCATCCGGCTGACGACGCCGTGCTGTCGCTGCATGAAATGTTCGGCCGCGCAGCGAAGATGCAGGAAAAGCACCACATCCTCGATGAGAACGAAATCGTCGACGGCATCGACGAACTCGGCGTGCTGCTGTTCGGCCATGACAACAATGCCTACTGGTACGGCTCGCAGCTCTCCATCGAAGAGACCCGCAAGCTTGCGCCGTATCAGAACGCCACCGGCCTGCAAGTGACCTCCGCCGTGCTCGGCGGCATGGTGTGGGCGCTGGAAAACCCGAACGAAGGCATCGTCGAAGCCGACGAGATGGATTTCGATCGTCTGCTGGAGATCCAGATTCCGTATCTCGGCCCGGTAAAGGGTTTCTACACCGACTGGACGCCGCTGACGGATCGTCCGGGACTATTTCCGGAGGACATCGATACGAGCGATCCCTGGCAGTTCCGGAATGTTCTGGTGCGGTGACAACCCAGCCGTCATGGCCAGGCTTGTCCGGACAAGCGCGGCCATGACGCTGCAACTACGAATTCGCTATTTCTCTTTGATCGGCGGCGCGATCTTCTCGGCAGGTGCCGGCGGCAACGCTGGCTTAGCCGCGCCCGCCGCGCCTTGCGTCTGCGGATCGGGGCGCGCGGGCTCCGGGGCCGGCGTGGTCGGCCGATTACCGCCGGGCCTGGCTTCCGCAGGCTTGTTCTGATCGTCCGACGGCGCGCCCTGGAGTGGCTGCGTCGCCTGCGCCGTCTGCATCTGCATGCGGATCTCGGCGCGGATTTGCGCCAGCGACATGCCTGACACCACGACGCCTGCTGCGAACAGCGAGCACGCGATGATCAGGTCGAACTTCAGTCTGCGCTTGTCACTATTGCCGGTCATATTGATCACCGCAGTTGTCCGCGGTATCAACGAACTTGCCCCACCCCGGTTCCGCTGCCGGAAAGGCGGGAACCTGCCGCCCCTGAGCCAAAACGCCGCGCTTACTCCGTGGTGCTGACTTCCCACGTGGCATGCCGCACGCCGGGCAAGTGCTGGAGATCGGTCGCCGCCGTGTTCAGTTCGTTAGGATCGACCGCTGTCGCGACCAGCTTTGCGACGATCTCCAGAATGTCGTCGCCGATCTCGACCACGTGGACGTCGGCTACCGGATATTTTGCGGCCTCGAGTTTCTCGACCAGGCGGTCGCGCATGTCGGGCAAGACGTCGGCCGCGACCGCGAGCTTGAAGTAGTAGGTCGCCTCGGAGGCCTTCTCGTTCAGCGGGATGCGGTTGATGGCGTTGACCAGCGGGCGCAGCATGGTGTTGCCGGCGATCACGAACACCGTCAGCGCCGCGGCCTGCGCAACCATGTCGGCGCCAGCGCAGGAGCCGACCGCGGCCGAAGCCCACAGCGTCGCCGCGGTATTGAGCCCGCGCACATCCATCCCCTGCTTCATGATGACGCCGGCGCCGAGGAAGCCGATGCCGGAGACGACGTAGGAGATCACCCGCACCGCACCGTCAGCGCCGGTCAGGTGCATCGCGAGATCGACGAAGGCGGCGGCGCCGACCGCGACCAGCACATTGGTGCGCAGGCCCGCGGTGCGCTGGCGATACTGCCGCTCGGCACCGATCAATGTGCCCAGCACGAAAGCCGTGAACAGGCTGACCAGCGTGTCGGCAAAGTCTGCAATCTGGAAGGTCGTTAGAAACCGCATGGCCCCATCTACGGTCAGAACGATAACAGCTTAAAGCTCCAGAAGCCCGCCGTCCCCATTTTCATCCGCGAACGCCAGCTGAGTCCCCTTGGCGTTCCAGGCGAGCGCAGCCATGGGCGGGGTGCCATTGCGGCGAACCAGGATTTCCGCGCCGTCCTCCAGCCGCACCATCAGCACGGTGCCGTCGCTGTAGCCGGCGGCGAAGATGTCGTTCTTGGGGTGACAGGCAACCACCGACACGCGCGCCTGCAACGGCGCGAGCATCGCGGGCTCCTTGCCCATCGGCCCGTCCTTGCTGGCGAACGGCCACAGGATCACGGTGTCCGCACCCGAGGTCGCCAGCGCCTTGCCGCCCGCGCTCCACGACATCGAGCGGACGCGTCCGGGATAGCCGGTCATGCGCATGTGCCTGTTGTCGGCAAGCCGCCAGCCATGCAGCGCCGACTCGTGCATCGTGGTGACCAGAAATTTGTTGTCCGGGCTGAAGGTGACGCCGAGATGCGAACCGGCCCAGGGCAGGAATTCGGCCGACGCCGCCATGTTGGGAAACCACAGCGTCGCGCCGTTGTAATGGGCGATCGCGAGCCGCAGGCCTTTCGGCGCGAACGCAAGCCCGCCGACGGTCGAGGGCACCTCGATCGACTTCTCTTCTTGCTTGCCACTCTTGACGAAAGCCGTCTTGCCGGCCGACCAGGCGTAGGCGCCGTCCGGATGCAGCGCCACCGCATCGATCCAGCGCCGCTTCGGGTCGGTCGCAAGCAGCGTCACCGCGCCCTTGGCGTCGAGCGACACAACCTTGCCGTCGTCGCCGCCCATCACGAGACGCTTGCCGTCGGAAGCGGTCGAGAGAATGCCGCCGCTGTGCACGGCGACCGTGCTGATCTCGCCCTGGCCATCCACGAACGCGACGTTCTCCTCGCCGCCGACGAAGGCGGCGCGGTCGCCAAGGAAATGGGCCGCGGTCACGCCCATGCCGAGCGCAACCGGCTTGACGCGGTCGGTGACGGAGACGATCGAGGCGGAATCGGGGGCCGGCGTGAACTCTTTCATCACGAGACGATGCAGCTCTCAAAACCCTGGCGAATGAGATCTTGGGGCAATTCGCGGCCGATGAAGACGAGGCGGCTCTCGCGCGGCTCGCCGTCCTTCCACTTCCGCTGGTGGTTGCCCTCCAGCATCATGTGGACGCCCTGAAAGACGTAGCGGTCGTCATCGTCATGGAAAGCGAGGATGCCCTTGGAGCGCAGGATCTTGCCACCCTCCACCTGCACCAGGTTCTGGAGCCAGGGCATGAACATGTTCGGGTCAAGCGGCTTGTCGGTCTTGAGCGAGAGCGACTGCATGTCCTCGTCGTGATAATGCTTCAGGCCGTGGCCGTGATCATGGTGGTGATGGTCATGCCCGTGATGATCATGGTCATGGTCATGGTCATGGTCATCGGCCTTCAGGAAATCCGGCTCGATGTCGAGGATGCGGTCGAGGTCGAACGCACCGCGATCAAGCACGTCGGCCAAAGCTACCGAGCAGCGCTCGGTGCGATGGAGCTTCGCATAGGGGTTGATGCCGCGGATGCGGGCCTCGACCTCGGCAAGCTCGGGCTTGGTGACGAGGTCGGTTTTGTTCAGCACGATGACGTCGGCGAAGGCGATCTGGTTCTTGGCCTCGGGCGCGTCCTTCAGACGGTCGGACAGCCATTTGGCGTCCGCAACCGTCACGACCGCATCGAGCCGCGCGTTCTTCTGCACGTCCTCGTCGACGAAGAAGGTCTGGGCGACCGGGGCCGGATCGGCAAGGCCGGTGGTCTCGACGATGATGGCGTCGAACTTGCCCTTGCGCTTCATCAACCCGTCCAGGATGCGCACGAGGTCGCCGCGCACGGTGCAGCAGATGCAGCCGTTGTTCATCTCGAACACTTCCTCATCGGCGCCGATGATGAGGTCGTTGTCGATACCGATCTCGCCGAATTCGTTGACGATGACCGCGTATTTCTTGCCGTGGTTTTCCGACAGGATGCGGTTCAAAAGCGTGGTTTTGCCGGCACCGAGATAGCCGGTCAGGACGGTCACGGGAATTTTCTGGGAGGTCGCTTCAGACATAACAACTCCGGACTTCGGGCTTTACGCGCGACGCGAGGCGGGGTGGCCCCTGCCCTAGTGGTCAAGCGCGCTGGTCAGGGCCTTTATATTGTGCCTGACCATATCAATGTAAGTGGGTCCAGGCCCCTTTTCGCCGGTCAAACCGTCCGAAATCAGGGTCCCGCCGACTTTTGAGCCGGTCTCCGCCGCGATCCTCCGGATCAGCCGGTCGTCGCTGATATTTTCCAGGAACACGGCCGGGATTTTTTGGGCCTTGATCTGGCTGATGATGGTAGCGATGTCCCGCGCACTGGGCTCGGTTTCCGTGGAGACGCCCAGGGGCGCGATGAACTGGACGCCGTATTCGGCGGCGAAATAGCCGAAGGCGTCATGGGTCGAAATCACCTTGCGCCGCTCCGGCGGGATTTTTGCCACGGCCTCGCGGATCTCGCGGTCGAGCATTTCGAGCTTTTCCAGATAGGCCTTTGTCTGGGCGCGGAAGAACTCCGCATCGTCGGGATCGGCCGCGGCCAGCGCATCGGCGATGCCGGTGACGTAGATTTTGGCGTTGGGGACGGACTGCCAGCCATGCGGATCCGCGGCCGAGCCGAGCTTCAGCGGCGCGATGCCGGCGCTTGCGGTGACCACCTGCGCCTTGGCCCCGGAGGATTGCACCAGGCGCGGCAGCCAGCCCTCGAGGCCAAGCCCGTTGACGATGACCAGTTTTGCGTCCGCGATCCGTTTCGCATCGCTGGGGGCCGGCGTGTAGACGTGCACGTCGCTGTCGGCCCCGACCAGAGTCGTCAGATTGATACGGTCGCCGCCGACATTGCGAACGAAATCGCCCAGGATCGAGAAGCTCGCGACGACATTGAGCCGCTCCGCGGCGTGCAACGGCGAGGCGATCAGCAGCAACGCAAAGAGCAGAAGGAAGCGCATCGCTGTCACGCTTCCAGATGCCGGCCGGGAAACATCTGCCTGACAACACCGCCGACGCGGCCGAACAGGACGGAGACCATGTAGAGCGCGCTCGCCACCAGAATGACCGCAGGGCCCGACGGCACGCGGGTCTGAAACGACAGCACGAGGCCAGCATAGCCGGAGACGGCGGCAGCGACGACCGCGATGCAGATCATCACCGTGAGATCACGCGACCAGAACCGCGCGATGCCGGCCGGCAGGATCATCAGGCCGACCGCCAGCAGGGTACCGAGCGCCTGAAAGCCATTGACGAGATTGATGACGACGAGCGCGAGGAAGGCGAGATGCGCAGGTCCGCCGGCACGACTGACAGTGCGCAGAAATAGCGGATCGACGCTCTCGATCACCAGCGGCCGGTAGATCACCGCGAGCACCAACAACGTCACTGTGGCGTTGAAGGCGACGACCAGCAGCGTCTGGTCATCCATCGCGAGGATGTTGCCGAACAGCACGTGCAGCAGGTCGATATTGGTGCCCTTGATCGAGACGATGGTCACGCCCAGCGCCAGCGAGGCCAGATAGAAGGTCGCGAGCGAGGCATCCTCCTTCAGCCCGGTCGAGCGCGCGACGAGGCCTGCGAGGATCGCGACGGCAAATCCTGCAATCAAGCCACCGGCCGTCATCGCGAACAGGTTGAGACCTGACAGCAGGAAGCCGACCGCCGCGCCCGGCAGGATCGCATGCGCCATGGCGTCGCCGACGAGACTCATCCGCCGCAGCATCAGGAACACGCCGATCGGCGCACCCGCGAACGACAGCGCGATGACGGCGGCAAGCGCGCGCCGCATGAACTCGAATTCGGTGAACGGGCCGATCAGCGCGTCATAGATCATCGGATATCAAGCCGCCCGCGAGCGGGCATCATCGGCCGAACAGGCGGCGGCGCTGTCGTCGAAGGCTTCGCACATGCGCATCGCGACGATCAGGTTTTCGGGCGTCAGAACCTCCGCCGTCGGTCCCCACGCCACGGGGCCGCGCGCCAGCACCAGCGTCTCGCTGAAATGGTTACGCACCATCTCCATGTCGTGCAGCGCGGCGAGCACGGTGCGGCCCTCGCCGTGCCAGTGCTTCACCAGCGCCAGCAGATCGACCGTGGTCTTGCTGTCGATGGCGTTGAAGGGCTCGTCCAGCACGATCAGCCGCGCGTCCTGGAGCAGCACACGCGCGAACAGCACGCGCTGCATCTGGCCGCCCGAGAGTGTGCCGATCGGGCGGTTTTCGAAACCGTTGAGGCCAACGGAAGCGATCGCGCGGAGGATCTTTTCACGCGCGGCCTTGCCGATGCCGCCGAACAGGCCGGTCCCACGCCACAGTCCGGTGCCGACGAAGTCCAGCACCGAGATCGGGAAGCTGCGGTCGATCTCCGCGCTCTGCGGCAGATAGGCGATATCGCGGGAGTCGAGCCCGCCGAGATGGATGCTGCCGTCGAGCGGCTTGAGAATACCGACGATACCGCGCAGCAGCGTCGACTTGCCGGCGCCGTTCGGGCCGATCACGGCCAGTACCGCGCCCGGCGCGACCTCACCATTGAGGTGGTGCACGGCCGGATGCCGGTCATAACCGAGCGTGACATTGTGGAAATGCAGTCCCGCCATGGTCACCTCATCGCCAGCCACACGATGCCCCACAGCACCGCGCAGACGGCAAGCGCGGCGGCGAGGCGGCTGGCCATGGTCATGCGCAGGATCGACCAGTGCGCCGCCTGGGCCGGATGCGGCACTGCTGCGTCATGGACATGGGCGTGTGTATGGTCATGCCCATGGGAAGGGGCATGGTCATGGGCGTGGCCGTGAGGCTGGGTGTGGGACGCGGCGGGAACCATCCGAGAACGTTATATTATAACATTACCCCTGTCCACGCCCCGGCTCAGGGCTTGCCGATCACCATCGCGATGGCGGCGGCCACGAAGGGGAACGGCACCGAAACCGCGCAGCGGAACCAGACGAAACGGGCCGGCATGAACGGGATTTCCCACAAGATCACGCGCTGGAAGGCGAACAGCGCCCAGGCGACGACATAGGCGACCACCTGCGGGACGCCGCCGCCCGACTTCAGCGCCACCGTACCGATGGAGAACCCTATCACCGGGCCGCCGGGCGTCGCGGCCCCGGCGACTACGGCGGTTGCGACCCCGAGCCAGCCGCTATCGGGGCCGAGCCAGCCGCTGATCACCTCCTGCGGGATGATGGCGGCGATGTAGCCGGAGCCGATCACCCCGAGCGCGATTCGCGGCACGATGTTGATGAAGTCCATGGAGCCTTCGCGCAGCGAGGCCTTGAACACCGGAGGCCCGCGGCGGAAGGCGATCAGGCCGACGCCGAAGACCGAGCCCCACAGCAGCATATCGATGAGAAGCGCCGCGCTCATGTCTCGTCGTCCTTCATGGCCGGCTTCGGATAGAGCCGGACATAGACAAAGCGGCCGAGCGCGCCGGCGAGCACCGGCAGCGGCAGCGAGATGATGATGCGCCACAGCGTGAAGTCGGTGCCCATGATCGGGATTTCCCAGGCCACCGCCCGGCCATAGCCGATCAAGGTCCAACTCACGACCATGGCGATGACGGCACCGAAATCGGCGCCGACGGCGAGCAGCGCGCTCGCCACCGGATAGGCGGTGAAGGGACCGCCGGGCAGGATCGCGCCGAAGGCAGCGCCGATCAGAAGGCCCTTCAGGCCGGATTTCGGCCCGAGTGAGCGCGAGACCTTTTCGTGCGGCAGGATTTCCGAGATGAACGCGCCGAGCAGGCAGCCGGCCAGCACGCGCGGCAGGATGCCGCCGAACAGCGAGAGATCGTGGGTGAGAATTTCGAGAACGCCGTCGGTGCCGTCACGCCGCCAGACCAGCGCCGCGCTCACCGTCACCAGCACCGCGATCATGATTGTCGACCAGCCGATCGGCTTGCGCACGCGGCCCGGCCGCGGCTCGGACTCCACGTCGTCGGCGGGCGGCGGGTCTTTCTGGGAAGGTTCTGACAACGGGCTCGTTCAGCTCGAGGGTGATGCCCGCCCTGATTAAGGGCGCCGTCCTCGCGATGCAAACAGTACGGCGGCGGGAGCGTTGCGCGCCCTGCGCTGGGCCATGCGAGGCGCAGACGAATCCCGTAAAGCAAAAAGGCGGCCGCCTATGCGACCGCCTTTTCGATTCCGTCATTCCGGAGCGGCAAAGCCGAACCCGGAATGCGTGAAGCCTCAGGCCTTGTCGAACAGGGACTCGACGTATTCCCAGTTCACGAGGTTCTCGACGAACGCCTTGAGATAATCCGGACGACGGTTGCGATAGTCGATGTAGTAGGAGTGCTCCCAGACGTCCACGCCGAGGATCGGGGTGGCGCCGTGCACCAGCGGATTCTCGCCGTTCGGGGTCTTGGCGATCTCCAGCTTGCCGTTCTTGACCTGGAGCCAGGCCCAGCCGGAGCCGAACTGACCGACGCCCGCCGCCTGAAAGTCCGTCTTGAACTTCTCGAAGCCGCCGAGGTCCTCGTTGATCTTCTTCTCGAGCTTGCCCGGCAGCTTGGTACCGCCGCCATTGGGCTTCATCCAGCTCCAGAAGTGGAGGTGGTTGTAATGCTGGCCGGCATTGTTGAACACTGCGGGGTTCTTGCCGAACGAGCCCTTGACGATCTCCTCAAGGGACTTGTCTTCCCATTCGGTGCCCTTGAGCGCGTTGTTACCGTTGGTGACGTAGGCCTGATGATGCTTGTCGTGGTGGAATTCGAGCGTTTCCTTCGACATGAATTGCCCGAGGGCGTCATAGGCGTAAGGGAGTGGGGGCAGCGTAAAGGTCATGGGTTGTTGTCCGCGACTGATGGGGGAACGAGACTTAACGGTCAACCTTATAGAAGGTTCCTTTGCCGTTAAATACCGCGAATTTGCCAAAACGGGTGATGCAGACGCTTGGCCCGATTGCATAAAATCGTCGCAAGGATCTGGGGCGTTTCAACCGGGCCTTAAAATGTCATTGCCTTTGAGGTGCTTATGGCAGAACGAACGCACTGACAGGGCGGAGATGCAAAGAGAGAGCCATGAGCATCGAGATCGACATTTTGAACGGCGACGCCTCGTGGTCGATGGCGGAGCCGCTGCACAACGCGGTCTGGCCGCGCCACGCCGTCGAGAAGCAGCCCTGGGCTCACGTCAAATGGGCCAATGCCGACCTGCGCGTGCTGATCGAGACGCCCGAGGATGGTCTCGTCTGCCATGTCGGCATCTACTTCCGGACAGTCAGCTGGAACGGGCAGAAGGTTCACGTCGGCGGCATCGGCGGTGTCTGCACCCGCGAGGACCGCCGCGGCCGCGGCTATGCGACCGTGGCGATCGACGCCGCGGTGCACACCATGCGCGCCAACGAGGCGGTCCGCTTCGCGCTGCTGTTCTGCGAGCCGCATAATTTTGCGTTCTACGAGGCTCGCAAATGGAGGCCCTTCACCGGCGAGGTCTATTGCGAGCAGCCGGAGGGACGGATCCGGTTCACCCACATGGCGCCCTACGTCTTCGACATCGTCAGCGCGCCGACCCTGGGCACCATCGACCTATGCGGCCTGCCGTGGTGAGCCCTGCGTGACGGCAGGTTGGTGCCGGCGCCGCACGTCCTATAATATGTCGAACATCATCTAATATTCCGCGCGGTAACACATGACGATCGACGCCTCCATAGACGCCGTGCCGTCGCGTGCCCCGGTCGCCTCCTCAATCACCAGTCTTTTGACGGCACCGATCCTGCCGACGCTGCTGCAGCTCGCGATTCCCAACATGATCGCGATGGTCGGCAGCACGCTGGTTGCGATCGCCGAGACCTCCTATATCGGCCGGCTCGGCACCATTCCTCTGGCCGCCATCGCGCTGGTGTTTCCGTTCGCGATGCTGACGCAGATGATGAGCGCGGGCGCGATGGGCGGCGGCGTCTCGTCCGCGATCAGCCGTGCGCTCGGCGCGGGAGATCGCGACCGCGCCGCGACGCTGGCGCTGCATGCCGCCATCATCGGCATCTGCGGCGGGCTGTTCTTTACGGTAATGATGCTCGCCTTCGGCCGCTCATTCTTCATGCTGCTCGGTGGGCGCGAGCGCGTGCTCGAGGAAGCCAGCGGCTATTCGCAAATGCTGTTCTCAGGCGCGGTCGCGATCTGGCTCGTCAACACGCTGGCCTCGGTGATCCGTGGCACCGGAGACATGCGCCTGCCCTCGATGACCCTGATCGGGGCGAGCGTGCTCCAGATCGCGCTCGGCGGCACGCTCGGGCTCGGCCTGTTCGGCGCGCCACAATTCGGCATGCCCGGCGTTGCCGCCGGCCAGCTGGTCGCATTCAGCTGCGCCGCGATCTTCTTGCTCTGGTATCTCCTGTCCGGGCGCAGCCGGCTGCCGCTGAAGGTCCGCGCCTTCCATTTCGAGCGCGCAATGTTCTTCGACATTCTCAAGATCGGGGCGGTGGCTTGTCTGTCGCCGCTCCAGACCGTGTTCACCATTTTGATCTTCACGAGGATTCTCGCTACCTTCGGCACCGAGGTGCTCGCCGGCTACGGCATCGGCTCGCGCCTGGAATTTCTGCTGATCCCGATCACCTTCGCCTTCGGCATCGCCTCGGTCCCGATGGTCGGCTTGGCGATCGGCGCGGGGCAGTTGAAACGCGCGCGGCGCGTGGCCTGGACCGCGGCTGCGGCCTCGGGAATCACAGTCGGCCTGATCGGCCTCGTCATCGCGCTCGAGCCGTCGCTGTGGGTCGCGCTGTTCACGAGGGATCCCGGCGTTACCGCCGCGGCGCACAGCTACTTCCACTGGGCCGGCCCGGCCTTCGTGTTCTTCGGTATCGGCGTGTCGCTGTATTTCTCCTCGCAAGGCGCGGCGCGCGTCGGCGGTCCCGTGCTCGCCTCCACCGCGCGACTTCTGATCGTCGCGATCGGCGGCGTTGGCCTCATGATGGCGCAGGCGCCGGCCTGGACCCTGTTCGCGCTGATCGGCGGCGCCATGGTCGTGTTCGGGCTTTCGACCGCGGCCTCGGTCGCCTTCGTGCGCTGGGACAAATGAGCGCAGGTGAATAAGCGCAGGCAAGTAAGCGCAGGAATGTGATTCCATCCAGCGTTGCACTATCCCGTCAGGCTGCTATGGAGGCGCTCCACTTCGGGGCTCTCCATGACTTCCAGATTCGCTGCTCTCATCGTCCTCCTGGCTGCGCTACTTGGCGCGACTGCCGCCCGTGCGCAGAGCGCCGACGGGACTTGGCAGACCCAGGCCGGCGACGCCCGCGTCAAGATCAGCAAATGCGGCGGCGGCATCTGCGGCAATGTCGTCTGGCTGCGTGAACCCCACGACACCGCGACCGGCCAGCCCGCCACCGACAACAAGAATCCCAATCCCGCCCTCGCCAGGCGCCCGATGATCGGCTTGCCATTGTTCAACGGCATGCAGCCTTCAGGGCCGAACAAATGGTCCGGCCAGATCTACAATGCCGATGACGGCGGCACCTATGCCAGCAGCGTCAGCGTGACATCAGCGGATTCGCTGCGCGTCGAAGGCTGCGTTGGCGCGCTCTGCGGCGGCGAAACCTGGACGCGCGCGGGGCGTTAGCTCGCTCCCGCGATCATCGCCTTCAGCGCCGTGGCCGCCGAGGCGTAGCCGCCCCGCGCGCCGTCGATGAAATGGACGTGATCGCTGCGCAGCGCCGACGGCGTGAAGCAGGTCATCATCGCGGCGTCCTGCTGATAGAGACCATAGCGCACGATGCCGTCGCGCGCGGCCGCGGCGAGACGATTGCTGAGGGCGCGTTCGAGTTCCGGCGTACAGTCCAGGATCATGCGCAGGCCATCGTCATATTTGCGGAAGTCGGAGTTCTCCACGACTTGACGTGTATAGCGCTTCGGTACAAAGCCGCCGACGTTGAGATCAAAGCGCATGATCAGATAGACGAACAGCGTGTAGGCCAGCACGCTGGCGCGGCGTGCGAGCAGCGGACCTCCGCGCTTGGTGCGCGCCTCATAGTCAAGCCCCTGCGGCGGCCATGTCAGCGGCGGCCCTTGCGGCGGCACGGGCCGACCGGCATCCGGACTGCGCTCGACGAGCTGGATGACATCCTCGATCACTTTGCGGAAGGCTCGCGGATCGGCGCCCTGGGTCGGTATCACCAGCACCGACAAAATCAGCCCGCGCGCAGCCGGAATCACCTCGAACCGGCAGGACAGGCCGGAGAGATCGGGCTGCGTGCCCGCGGGCGCTTCGGGTATTGCAAAGTCGCCGCGCTTCATCGCGGCGTCGGCCCAGGCAAGCCCGCCGCCCGAGAACATCGCATAGGACAAATTGGCCGACGGACCGAAGCGCGCGACGCGCACGTCGAGGCCCTGCGCTCGGATGGCACTCACCGGCACCAGCGCGACGCGCATCCCCAAATCGAGATCTTCCCGCACCCAGGTTGCGGTCGCAGCCAGAGCCCCGCGGGCCGGCTCGAGATCGTGAGGCGCGACCGCGAAGCTCGCGCCGTCGCCGCCGAACACGAACGGGAATTCGCGTCCCTCCAATGCGTTTGTCACCGCCGCGATCACGGCGGCGCCGGCCATGTTCACCGCCTTGTAGCGCTGCGCCGCGATCGCCTTGGTGGAATCCACGATGTCAGCAACGCCGACACTCCAATCGTCCGGCAGCGGCGAATACAATGCAGGGTCCATCAGGCTGGTGAAGCCGCGAAAGACGGGAATGCTGCCGTAGAAGGAAGCGGCTGACATTGCGGTTGCCGGTCAAGTTTCGAATGAGGGAAGATACGCGGCGGGATCGCTTCGGGTTCGCCGGTCGGCTCGCCCGAAGGTCGCACCATCATTGGTCGAAACGACCTCAACGACAAGGTGCCGGTTCATTTCAGCACAAGACAATCGCGCCATCGGCTGATGCAGCGCCAGCCCGACGGCAGAGTTCTTCCGATGGACGATCTCCGCTAGTGCAGCTTCTCGTCCTCACGCTTGCGCAAGGCTTCGAGCGATGCGTCGTGGCAGCCGACCAGGCGCACGAACTGCTGCGGATACATTTCATAACCGTGACTGCCGGAATTCTGCTGCGTCATCGGCGGGCAATGAACATCGTCCGGCTTGGCGCGAGATGGCTCGGTCCGGTCGGGATTTGAAGCGGTCATGTTTGGCGTGGTCACGGACTGCTCCCCGTCAATTGGGGCAGATCGATTGACATAACCCAATCGATTGCGGGGCATCTTACGACTAAATCCGGATTGATGTCATTGCGCCGGATCAACGCAATTATGGCGACCGGGTTCCGCTTACGCCGTATTCCCCGCGTCGATCGTAAACACGGTGCCGGTGACGTTGCGGCCGCCCTCACCGAGCAGATATTCCACCATGCGCGCGACGTCATCCATCTCCGGCAAGCGACGCAGCGCGCTACGGCCGGCGATGCGCTTGCGCCCTTCGTCGGAAAGATTGTGCGTGAGCTCGGTATCGATGAAACCGGGCGCGATCGCGTTCACGGTGATGCCGAGCTTGCCAACCTCGCGCGCGAGCGAGCGGGTGAAGCCGGTCGCGGCGGCCTTGGTCGCACCATAGACCGAGAGACCGTTATAGCCTGTCGTCGCAATGATCGATGAGATGTTGACGATGCGGCCCACACCATCGGCCATCATCTGCCGCGCGACATATTTGGTGAGGATGATCGGCGACAGCACGTTGAGCTGCACCAGCGCCTCGATCTCGGAATTGTGCATGGTCGCGAGCAGGCCTTCGGTGCCGAGCCCGGCATTGTTGACGAGGCCGTAGATCGGGCCGAATTCGTCGCGCACGAGCTTTGCATAGGCCGGGATCGCGTCGATTACGGCGAGGTCGCAGGCACGGAAATGCAGGCGCCCCTCCGACCCGGTGATCGCGGCCTTGAGCTCGTCGTTCTCGCGCCGCGCCGCCGCGATCACGTTGTAGCCGGCATCAACAAGCCGCTTGCCGATCGCAAGGCCGATACCGCGGCTACCGCCGGTGACGAGAACATTATGCATCGGTGCGCGCCAGTTTGCCGGCCGGGGTGACGTCGAGCGCCTCGACGAAGCGGATCACCGCCGGCACCTTATGGGACGCGAGCTGCGCGCGGCACAGATTCAGGATCTGGTCGCGGATCTCTTTCGCGCGCGCCGGATCGGTGCCGTCGGCAAGGATCAAATCGGCGACGACGATGCCGCCGGTGATCGGGCTCTTGCGCGACTTCGCCCGCGACATACGCACGTCGGGATGACGGTTGATCACCGCCTCGATCTCTTCAGGGTGAACCTTCAGCCCACCGATATTGATGATGCCGCCGCGGCGGCCGACGAAATAGTAGCGGTCGCCGCGGAATTCGACGATATCGCCGCTGTCGACAAATCCGTCGTCATCGGTGAGCGCAGCCGCATTGCGGCCGATATAGGCATGCGCCGTGCGCGTCGAGCGGATGCGGAGCGAGCCGTCGACGACCTTCATCTCGACACCGTTGCGGCTGCCGAGATAGTCGGCCGGGAAGCCTTCCAGCCCGTCATTGACGGCGAAGCCGACGCCGGCCTCGGTCGAGGCATAGGCGTGGCCGACGGATGAATTCGGGAACGCCGTCTTCAGGCCGTCCAGCACCGCCTGGTCGGCGATCTCGCCAGAGAGGCGGACGTAGCGCGGTGCAAACTGAGCGGCCGAGCCGCTCATCAACAGCTTGCGCCAGTGCGAGGGCGTGCCTGAGATATGGGAGACGCCGCGCGCCTTCAGCCGCGTGACGTGATCGCCGAGCACCTCATGCGGATCGGACAGCACCAACGAGCCGCCGGAGAGAACGGCGCGGAGGAAGATTTGCAGGCCGCCATAGCGGCGGATGTCGTAGAACGTTGCCCACACCGGCGCGGGCCCCTTCGCGGAGCCTTCGGCGACGATCGCCCCGGTGAGTGCCTCCAACGTATGGCCTACAATCTTCGGCACGCCCGACGTGCCCGACGTGAGCATCAGCCATTCCGTGGCGCGTTCGGTCCTGGCCGGGGCGGTGACCTGAAGCGGCAATTGCGCGGTGACGACCAGCGGCACGCCGGTATCGGCCCAGCGATCAGGCTCGTCGGTGACGACGGCATCGATCCCGGCATCCGCGATCAGCGCATCGAGATGCGCTGGGTTGAGATCGGGCGGGCACAGCAGCATGCGACGGGCGATACCGTCGAGCTCGATCATGGCAAGGCCCGACCGGAGCTGATCGGACAATTTCAGCAGCACTGCGCGGCCGGACAATTCGCGCAGGGGACCACCCAGGACCGTCTGCGACAAAATATCCGTCAGCGACACGACATCGTGCGCGTCCGACAGCGTGCGGCCCGTCAGCTCCGCGCCGAGATGGTCGCGGAGCGCAAAGATCTCACGCGGGGACATTTTCGTAGGCCCGCACAAAATCGCCCACGGTGGCGGGGAACGCTGCGTCCTCGGAGATGGTGAAGGGGTCGACGCCGGTCTCGTCCTCGAGGCGCGCCACCAGGATGGCGAAGGCGAGCGAGTCGAAGCCCGTCTCGTGCAGGGACAGATCGTCCGAGAGCGCGGGAAGCGTGACGTGCTGCTCCTTGGCGATCTGCTGGATCGCTTCAATGACTTTAGACCGTACCGACATGGCTGGCTCGCTTCTGTTGTCGTTCGTATTGCGGCGGCTCTTGATGACCGCCTCCCATGCCCGTTTGTTTACCCGACAGAAGTAAATGGCTTCTTGGACAATTCGGATAAAATTGGACCTATCTGGCGGATTTTCACGCGGTTAAAGCCGGATCGTACCCTCGTTGATTTGCGTATAGGTCTTCGCATCCAGCGCAACATACGCGCCGGTCTTCGGGTCCAGCATGAGCAGTGGATCGGAGACCGCACCCGGATCAAATCCCTCGCGCGCGAGCTCGCCCTTCTTCTGCTTGAACGTCTCGGTCGCATCGAGCTCGCGCGAGATGCGCATGAAGACGGGGCGCGCATAAACCGGCAGACGCTGCGCCAGATGTACGGGCAGCGCCGCGACGTCAAAGCCCTCGTTTACCACGATCGCGCTCATGCCGGCGCGGCCATCGGTGCCGGGGATGCCGACGCCGTAGGTGGTGGCGTCGATCACGCCGGTGAAATCGCGCACGGCGTCGTTGACCTCCGAGGTCGCCACGTTCTCGCCTTTCCAGCGAAAGGTATCGCCGATGCGATCGACGAAGTGGAAGAAGCCTTTGTCGTCGATCCGCATCAGATCGCCGGTGCGGAACCAGGCATCGCCCTTGGCAAAGACATCGCGCAGGATCTTCTTCTCGGTCTCGCTCGCCTCGGTGTAGCCCTCGAAGCGACCGCCACCCGCATCCGCCGTGCCGATGCGGCCGATGGCTTCGCCGGCCTCGCCGCGCGCGCAGGCGATGCAAAAGCCTTCCGCATTGCGCAGCGGCACGCCGCTATCGGGATCGAGCTTGACGAGGCTGGCGGGGAAACGATGCGCGAGCAGCGGCGGAATGCGGCCGATCGCGCCAGGCTGACCCTCGACGTTGAACAGCGAGAAATTGCCTTCGGTCGCCGCGTAGAATTCGAGGATGCGGGGGATTGCAAAACGGGCCTGGAAATCTTCCCAGATGTCGCCGCGCAGGCCGTTGCCACAGACAAGACGAAGGCGATGCCGGTTTTCGTATTCGGACGGCGGCGCCTTCAGAAGGTAGCGGCAGAGCTCGCCGATATATTGGAATAACGTGCAATCGTGACGCACGATCTCGGGCCAGAAATTCGATGCCGAGAATTTTTCCGCGATTACCACCGAGCCGCCGGCAGCCAGCATGCTGCATGGTGCAACGATGCCGCCGACCGAGTGGAACAGCGGCAGGCAATCGTAAAGCCGATCCTGGGGCGTCGCGCCGGTGAGGCCGGCAAACCAAAAGCCCCAGTTCAGGATGCGGCGGTGGCTGATGCTGGCCGCTTTCGGCAGGCCGGTGGTCCCGGACGTGTAAATCAGCAGGGCCCGGTCGTTGATGGTGACGTCACCACGCTCGTCCGGCGAAAGCGGGCCGTCATCGAGCGCGGCAAGCGCGACGTCGATCGCGCGTCCACTGCGGGCATCGCCGTGGGTCCAGACCTTTGCTTCCGTCTTCAGGTGCGGCGACGCGCCGTCCAGCGCCTCCGTGAGCTCGTGCGCGACGATAATTTGAGCGGGCTTTGCGACATCAATGCAATGCGCGAGCGACTGGCCGACGAGCTTGGTGTTGATCAGCGCGACCACGCCGCCGACGCGACTGATCCCGAGCCAGGCCGCGACATAGTCGATGCCGTTCGGCATGATCAACGCGACAGTCTCGCCCTTGGCCACACCGGCCGAGCGGGCCCACCGCGCATAACGATTGATGCGTTTCGAGAGCCCCTCATAGTCGAGGCTTGCGTCATCGGCGACCAATGCGACGCGATCGGGCTGGCGCTGCGCCCAATCGTCGACGATGTCGGCGAATAGCCGGCCCGGCAGCGTCTCGATCCGCGCGGTGAGCTCGATGGCCTTCAGCCAGGTCTTTGAAGCCGAAGGTGCGCGCGCGACTTTCGGTTGCTCGATGACGCCGGTGGTCATGCGGTTCATTCTTTCGGAACGTGTCTGCTGTTTCCGGCAGCTTAGCTCGCACGCCCTGCCCAGATGTTAAGAGACAAGGTAAAACCCGGTTAGTGCGCGATTAACTCTAGTCATCCTTTACCAAGCCGGTGGGATCGGCGTGCGCGGCTGCGCAATTCTTGCGATAGCAAAGCCAGTTGCCTTGGGACGCGCCGCGCATGTCCCCTTGTCCTGCTTGCGGGGCGCAGGTGAACTGGAGAGCGTCATGATCACCACGCGACATTTCCTTCATGCTCGTCGGGGATCAGGAAGGAGTAGCGACCCGTATCAGGGCGCGCGAGGCTAGGCGGGCCCGGGTAAACGGTCTAAGCTTTTCTACCCTGCATTGTCCCGGTTGCAAAAGGGAGACGACCCGTGGCTCTCGACTCGTCAGAGTTTCCTGTCCAGGCCGCGCCGTTCGAGCAGCCGCTGACCAATTTTGCCAGCCGCCTGAAGGACGGACAGGTTAAGGTGGTCGCGATCGGCTCGTCGACCACGGCGGGCGAAGGAGGCATCGCGCCCTATCCGCAGCGGCTGCTGGCGGACCTGCGGATAAAATTTCCAAATGTCGCAATCGAGGTGATCAACCGGGGCGTCGGCGGCGAAGAGGCCCGTCTGGAGCTGAAGCGGTTCGACCATGACGTCTTCGATCTGAACCCCGATCTCGTCATCTGGCAGATCGGCACCAATTCAGTGTGGCAACAGAATCCCCCATCGTTCAGGGACACCACGCAGGCCATCCGTGACGGTGTTGACCGGCTGCTCGGCACCAAGCGGATCGACGTGATCCTGATGGACCTGCAATATGTGCCGGCGCTGCTGACACCGGCCAAGGCCGACAAGACGAACGCGATGGTCGCGGCGATCAGCGAGATCGCCCATGCAAAGAGGGTCAACGTCTTTCGTCGCTTCGCGCTGATGAAGGCCTGGCACGATGTTGCAAGAATTTCGTTCGACCGCATGGTCGACCCCGGCGATGGCGACAGGTTGCACGCAAGCGACTGGACCACAGACAAGATGACCTGGGAATTGACCAACGCGATCGCCGTCGCGGCCGACAAGGCGCCGCCCTCCGGAGACGCACACAGCACGTAGTTCTTCATGCTCCGTCGGATTGACGACCGAACGAGCGGCGAGTGCTAGCCGCCTCGCCTATGGCGCAAGCGCTGCGGTGGTGCGTTGAACGGATAATACGGATTGAGATCGCAGCTCGCGGAGCGGCCCGAAGCGGTGGCGCGGCACTGCGGCAGCGAGGTGAAGGAGCAATCGTACCACTCCCCGCCACCGCCATTCGCGCCCGAATAGACATGCATGCAGATGGGATAGCGCGGGTCGAAGGTTTGCGCATACGACGGCGCGGCTGCAAGCAATGCACCGACGATCGCGATCAGGCCGAATGAGTGACGCATGAAAAATGTCCCGGAAATCGCAATCGCAGATCGCTAGTGAACCTTCTTGTGACGCCGGCGCGGCGCCGGCGGCGGTTCGTCGAAGGTGTAATAGGGGTTGACGTCGCAGCTCGCCGAGCGGCCGGACGCCGTGGCGCGGCACTGCGGCAGCGAGGTGAAGGAGCAGTCGAAATAGTCGCCACCACCGCCGCCGAAGCCGCCGGGCGTGTAGACGTGCATGCACACGGGGTAGCGCGGATCATAGGTCTGGGCGTTGGCATCTGCCGCCACGAACAGCGTGGCAATCGCGGTGAGGGTCAGGATCGGCAGGCGCATCGGACATTTCCTCGAATCGGTGGCAGCGGCACGCGTTATGCCATTTCGATATGGCACAACCACACGGAAGAAGCGATTGTTCCTATTCCACATCTCTCCCGCTTGTGACACGCGGCGAAACGAATGAGACACAGCGCCGCAAGGATGCAAAAGCGGACGGCCCCCCGTTTCCCGCCTGCGCAGAACGCATAACTCCCTGCAGCTCTCCTTCGACAAAGGTCGCAAGCATCCGACGCAGGAATCCGTTCGCTGGCCGCAGCGAACGGATTAGTCTTTCGATCACAACGCCGGCCCCGGACCGACGACGCTCCAGGGCAATCAACAAACAAATGGGCTGAAGGAACGCACTTTCGCGCTCGGCTCTCGGGCGCGATTCCGCCGAGCGCGGGGAGAAAATGCGCCGGCCAGGCTGTGGTGTCAGGGCATGCAAGAGAGCTTCTCGTCTCCGTTCATCCGCTATCCGATCGGCACCTCACTGCTAATGGCGGGCATCCTGTTCGTAGGCCTCGTGGCCTATCCGCTGCTGCCGGTTGCACCGCTGCCCCAGGTCGACTTTCCGACCATTCAGCTCTCGGCTTCGCTCCCCGGCGGCAGCCCCGAGACCATGGCCTCGTCCGTGGCGCAGCCGCTCGAGCGCCAGCTCGCGCAGATCCCCGGCATCACGCAGATGACGTCGACCAGCTCGCTGGGTTCGGCGTCGATCACCATCCAGTTCGATCTCAATCGCAAGATTGACGCCGCCGCCAACGACGTGCAGGCCGCGATCAATGCGGCGAGCGGCCAACTGCCGAAGAACCTGCCCTCGCCTCCCACCTATCGCAAGGTCAACCCGGCGGATTCGCCGGTGATGATCCTGTCCGCGACGTCCGACACGCTGCCGCTGACCGTCGTCAGCGATCGCACCGATGCGCAGCTCGCGCAGCAGATCAGCCAGCTATCCGGCGTCGCCCAAGTGTTCGTCGGCGGGCAGCAGAAACCCTCGGTGCGCATACAGATCGATCCGGCCAAGCTCGTCGCCAAGGGCCTGTCGCTGGAGGACGTGCGCGCCCAGATCGCGGCTGCGACCACCGACAGCCCGAAGGGCAACATCGATGGCGCCAGGCGCGCCTACACGATCTACGCCAACGACCAGCTCACCCAGGCCCAGCACTGGCAGGACGTCATCGTCGCCTATCGCAACGGCGCGCCGTTGCGGATCCGCGACATCGGCGAGGCAGTGGCAGGGCCGGAGGACATGAAGACGGCGGCCTGGGCCGACGGCAAGCGCGGCGTGTTCCTCGTCATCTTCAAGCAGCCCGGCGCCAACGTCATCGAGACCGTCGATCGGATCAAGGCGCAGCTGCCGCGGCTGATCGCGGCGATCCCGCCCGCGATCTCGATCAAGATCATCAGCGACCGCACCATCACCATCCGCGCTGCCGTCGAGGACGTGCAGATCACGCTCATGACCACGATCGCGCTCGTGGTGATGGTGATCTTCATCTTCCTCCGCAGCTTCTGGGCCACGATCATCCCGAGCATCACGGTGCCGCTGGCGCTGCTGGGAGCCTGCTCGCTGATGTGGGTCTTCGGCTATTCGCTCGACAACCTCTCCTTGATGGCGCTGACGATCGCGGTCGGCTTCGTGGTGGACGATGCCATCGTGATGCTGGAGAATATCACCCGTTATGTAGAGCAGGGCGAGAGGCCGCTTGCTGCGGCCTACAAGGGCGCGGCCGAAATCGGCTTTACCATCGTCTCGATCAGCATCTCGTTGATCGCGGTGCTGATCCCGTTGCTGCTGATGGGCGGTATCATCGGCCGGCTGTTCCGCGAATTCGCGGTCACGCTGGCGATGGCGATCCTCGTCTCTCTGGTGGTGTCGCTGACCCTGACGCCAATGATGGCCTCGCGCTTCCTGCGCGCCAACCACGAGGCCCGGCACAGCCGCTTCTACCAGTGGAGCGAGCGGATGTTCGAACGGATGCTCGGCGCCTACGAACGCGGGCTCGATGTCGCGCTACGCCACAGTTTCGTGACCCTTTGCATCTTCTTCGCGACCGTAGCGCTCTCGGTCTACCTCTTCATCCTGATCCCGAAGGGATTCTTCCCGCAACAGGACAACGGCTTCCTCACAGCCGTGTCCGAGATGCCCCAGGACATCTCCTTTACCGAGATGAAACGGCGCCAGGTGGAGCTCAACACTATCGTGCAGGCCGACCCCGCCGTCGATTCGATCGCGATGTTCATCGGCGGCGGCGGTACGGCACTGAACTCGGGGCGCATGTACATCACCTTGAAACCGCGGGAGGAGCGCGACGCCGGCGCACAGCAGATCATCGCGCGGCTGCGGCCCAAGATCGCCAAGGTCGAGGGCGCCAGGCTCTATATGCAGGCCTCGCAGGACGTTCGTCTCGGCGGCCGCGCCAGCCGCACCCAGTTCGAATTCACGCTCCAGGACGCCAACCTCGCCGAACTGAACGAATGGGCGCCGAAAATCCTCGACGCGATGAAGACGCTGCCGCAACTGCGCGACGTCGCGACCGACCAGCAAACCGAAGGCACGACGGTTCAACTCAGGATCAATCGCGACACCGCCGCACGCTACGGCATCCAGCCGCAGCTGATCGATGATACCCTGTATGACGCGTTCGGTCAGCGTCAGGTCGCGCAATACTTCACGCAGACCAACAGCTATCACATCGTCCTGGAGATCACGCCGGATCTGCAAGGCCAGCTCGGTACGCTCGACAAGCTCTATCTCAAATCGCCGCTTACCGGCGACGAGGTGCCGCTCTCGGTGTTCTGCAACTGGACCAATGTGCCCGTGCGACCGCTTGCGATCTCGCATCAAGGCCAATTCCCGTCGGTGACAATCAGCTTCAATCTCGCCGAGGGCGTGGCGCTGGGACAGGCGACAGACGCGGTGCTGCACGCGGTCGGCGAGATGCGCGCGCCGCCGGCGCTGGCAACGAGCTTTCAGGGCACCGCGCAGGCATTCCAGCAATCGCTGGGCACCGTGCCGTTGCTGATCCTCGCCGCACTGGTCGTGGTCTATCTGATCCTGGGCGTGCTCTACGAGAGCTACATCCACCCTCTGACCATCCTGTCCACGTTGCCCTCGGCTGGCGTGGGCGCCGTCGCGATCCTGATGATCTTCGGCTTCGACTTCAGCCTCATTGCCCTGATCGGGGTCATTCTCCTGATCGGCATCGTCAAGAAGAACGGCATCATGATGGTGGATTTCGCCATCGCGGCCGAACGCGAGCAGCATCTCACCCCGGAGCAATCGATCCGCCAGGCTGCGCTGCTGCGCTTTCGCCCGATCATGATGACGACGATGGCCGCCCTGCTCGGCGGCGTGCCGCTGATGCTCGGAAGCGGCACCGGTTCCGAAATCCGCCAACCGCTCGGTTATGCGATGGTCGGCGGGCTTCTCGTGAGCCAGGCGCTGACGCTGTTCACGACCCCGGTCGTCTACCTCTATCTCGACCGCTTCTCCGACCTGCTCTCGCGCTGGATGGAGAAGAAGCCGCAGGCCGCCGCCGCGCGCGACGAGCGGAAGGATCACGCGGCGGAATGAGCGCGGCGGCGCATATGGCCTGTGCCTGCTATCCGTCGAGCCCCTGCAATACCAGCCGGTTCAGCCGTGCGGCAAAAGCCGCAGGGTCTTCCGGCAGCTCGCCATCCAGGATCTGCGCCTGTTCGAGCAGGAGCAGACTGAGATCGTCGACCACCTTCGAGCCGGCTTGAGCCTTGGTGATCGCCGTGACCAGCGCATGGCGCAGATTGATCTCGAGGATCGGCTTGGTGCGCATGCCGCGGTTCTGCTGCGCCAGGATGCGCTCGAGCTCGCGGCTCGGGCCCTGGCTGTCGGCGACGAGGCAGGAGGCGGAGCTGGTGAGGCGCGTCGAGGCCTTGACGTCGTTGACGCGCTCGCCCAGCGCGGCCTTGATCACGGCGATGGTGGCGGCCTCGTCGGCGGCCGGCTCGTCCTTCTTCGCCTCGTCCGCCTCGTCGACGCGCGGAATCAGGTCGAGGTTGAGGTCGCCCTGGCTCAGCGACTTCAGCGGTTTGCCCTCGAACTCCGATGGCATCGAGGTCCAGAAGGCGTCGACCGGATCGGAAAGCAGCAGCACTTCGATGCCGCGCGCGGTCGCCGCCTCGAGCCGGGGGCTCGACTTCAGCCGCTCGATGCTGTCGCCGACGAGATAATGGATCTCGGTCTGGTTCGGCTTGAAATCGGCGATGACGTCCTTGAGCGAGCGCTTCTCGCCCGAAGTCGTGGTGAAACGCGACAGCGCGAGCAGCTTTTCACGGCGCTCGAAATCCTCGTAGATACCTTCCTTCAGCACCGCGCCGAAGGCCTCCCAGATCTTCGCAAAGTTCTCCGGGTCCTTGTCGGCAAGGCTTTCGAGTTCGTTTACCACACGCGTCGCCACCGCTTTACGGATCTGCACGAGCTGCGGATTGTTCTGCAGCATCTCGCGCGAGATGTTCAGCGGAAGATCCTCGCTGTCGACGACGCCGCGGATGAAGCGCAGATAGCCCGGCAACAGATCGGCGTCATCCGTGATGAAGACGCGGCGGACGTAGAGCTTGACGCGACCTTTACGCGAGGGCTCGAACAGGTCGAACGGTTTCGTCGACGGCGCGAACAGCAGCACGGCGTAGGAATAGCGGCCTTCGGCGCGGTAGTGCAGCGTCATCGCGGGATCGTCGAAGGCGGATGCGATCTGCTGATACGCCTTCTTGTAGTCCTCGGCTGTCAGCTCGGACTTGGAGCGCTGCCACAGCGCGCTCGCCGAATTGATCTGGCGCGGCTCGCCCTCTTCCGGCACCAGCTCGATCGGGAACAGGATGTTGTCGGAATAGGCGCCGACGATGCGCTCGATCTCGTGAGCTTCGAGATATTTCTTGGCATCGTCCTTGATGTGCAAGACGATCTCGGTGCCGCGCGCGGCACGCGCCGCTTCCTCGTCGCTGGCACGCGCGATCTCGAAGCCGGAGCCGCCCGAGGACGTCCAGGTCCAGACGTCACTCTCGCCGGCGCGGCGGCTGACCACGACGATCTTGTCGGCGACCATGAAGGCGGAATAGAAGCCGACGCCGAATTGGCCGATCAGGCCGAGGCCGTCCTTGGCTTCCTTGAGCTTCGACACGAAGGCCTTGGTGCCGGAGCGGGCGATGGTGCCGAGATGGTCGATCAGCTCCTGCCGCTCCATGCCGATGCCATTGTCGGCGATCGTCAACGTCCCCGCGGTCTTGTTCGGAATGATACGAATCTTGAGAACGTCGTCCTCGCCCAGCAGCGCCGGACCGGCGATGGCTTCATAGCGCAGCTTGTCACAGGCGTCCGATGCGTTGGAGACGAGCTCGCGCAGGAAGATGTCGGTCTCGGAATAGACGGAGTGCACCATCAGGTGCAAAAGCTCGGAAACCTCGGCCTGGAAGGGCTGCGTATGCACAGCCGTGTCTGACGTCGTCATGCGTTCACCCGGTCAATCGAAGGGGAAGAGACCCGGGATATAACGCGATGGGGTAGTGGATCAAGTGGACGTGAACAATCGCCCTCCCCGCGGAGGGCGACTTATCCCGGTCCATGCCGATCAGGTCACACAGCGGCCGGGCTGGAGCAGCTTTGCGACCTCGGTCAGGGAGCTGACCATCGGCTCGCAGGCAATCGTCGGCTTCTTGCGGCTCTGCTTCTGGTTCGGGAGCAGCACCGGCGGCTTGGCATTGCCGGTCTCGATCACCGCGGGGATGCGCAGCAGCACCGACGTGTCAGCCAGGTCGTTCAGCCGCATCGACACAGTGCGGGTCGGGACCCCCGCCTGCTTGATATCGGGCAGCCGGTCGGCTTTGCTGGAGCGATTGACGTTATGGCCCGGCTTGTCAGCAACAGCCTGCCAGCGGTCGGCCAGATCATGGCCGGAGGCCAGCTGCACGGCGCCCACCTGGACGGCGCCAAGCGTTGCGGCAATCGCGACGGCGCCCAAAAATACCTTTTGAATCTGTGACATATCTATCGGTCCCATCGCCCCATGGCGATGCGGGAACAACGGAGCAGAGGACCGGGAGTTCTCAATCGTTAAGATCACTTAACCGTGTGCACGGCGACCCTGGCAAAAAATTTCGCAACCGCCTGGAACGACTCCGGCGGCGGGGAGTCGTTTCAACAGCCGGCTATTCCCCCCTGCCCCATAAGCCGGCGACGTAGGGCGCGACTGTGGTGATGCCAGTCGCGCCTTACTTTTGTCTGGGCTTCACTTCTGTCTGGGCTTCACTTCGCCTTTTCCGCCAGCCACTCCCGCCCTTCGCCATAGAGCTTCTCGACCTCAGGCCCGGTGAGGCCGGGCATGTCGCGCTTGACCTTGTAGCCGATCAGCTCCTGCATGTAGGCGAGATGGCGGTAGCCTTCGGGCAGCGCGGCGAGGGCTTTCTGGTCGAGCTGAAGTGTCGCGGCGGGATCGACCGGATCGATCCGGTCCTTCTCGTAGATCGGCTGGCGGCGGATGATGCCCCATTTTCGCTGCCGCTTCTCCAGGAAATCGTAGAAGCGCCCGGTGCAGACGACGTCGCAGGGCACGTCGTGGACCGGCGCGCGCTGCGAGATGGTCATCTTGGTCTGTGCGATGGCGCGCGCACCCTCGAGGTCGATGCTGGTGCCGCCGAGGAAATGCAGGATGCGCACGCCCTTGGCAAACCCCTCCTGGCTAACCCGCATGAAATCCCGCGCCGGCCCCTGAAACCAAGTGGCGGACATCCAGCCCTCTTGGTGCCAGACGGTGGCAAAACGCTCCCAGTCGCCGGCATCGCGCCAGACCGCCCAATTCTCGACGAGGTCACGGATGGCGAGGCGGTCGAGGAGTTCTTGGTCCATGAACACGTCTCCGATGGCACTGCGGCTGCAACGGCCGCTGCACGAGGTATGAGCGGCGAATTCGACGGCCGTCAAGCGCGGCAACCGGTCAACAAAAATCCGGCGCACCTTGCGGCACGCCGGATCAGATGTCGTCAAATGCCGGGCGCAGGCGCCTTCCTTACGCCGCCGGTACTTTCGGGGCGCGGTTGCGGGAGTTGCGCTGGAAGAACAGGGCCTGGCTCGCCACCGCCGACACCATCGCCGGCTGGAACGGTTTTGAGATCAGGAACGCCGGCTCGGGGCGCTCGCCGGTGAGGAAGCGCTCGGGGTACGCAGTGATGAACACCACCGGCACCTCGAAGGTGCGGAGCAGCTCGTTGACGGCGTCGAGGCCCGACGAGCCGTCGGCGAGCTGGATGTCGGCGAGGATCAGGCCGGGCCGCTTGTTTTTGGCCAGCGCGACCGCATCGGCGTGCGTGCGGGCGACGCCAACGACATTGTGCCCGAGATTCTTCACCAGGCTCTCGAGGTCCATGGCGATGAAGGTCTCATCCTCGATGATCAGCACGTCGGTGGCGATCTCGACGGCCATCTCGCGCCCTGCGGCATCCGCAAGCCGGCGCGTCTCGCTGACGTCGGTGCCGAGAATGTAGCCGACTTCCTCTTCCGAGAATCCCTCAAGCGAGAGCAGCAGAAAGGCCTGCCGCGGCAGCGGCGTGATGTTCGACAGCCGTCGCTCCGGCGGCATCGGCAGGTTCGTCACCTCGGAATCGTCGTTGACGGAAACGGAATTCCAGATCTGGGTGAACAGCCGGAACAGGCCGGCGCGGGGCCCGTGGCTCTCGTCGAGCACCGACGGATCTCCCAGCATGGCTTCCAACATGGCTGCGACATAGGCGTCACCGGATGACTGGCTGCCCGTCAGGGCGCGTGCGTATCGGCGCAGCAAAGGCAAGTGTTCAGCAACAAGCTGTGAACGGGACATCCCCACTCCATTCATCTTCGGGCCGACCTTGACGTGCAGACGTTACGCGGGGGGCCCGGGGTTCCCCTGCTGGGCTGATTACGCTTCAGACCGAGAAAAGTTCCGCATCGGGGCGGAACTTTTTCTCGCAGCTCGAATTGAGCCTATCCAGGGAACGGCTCCCGGTTGAGAGAACTTCTCGATTTTACAGTCACTTAACTCGGGGAAACGTGGAACAGGTCATGAAAGATCTCAAGTCTCAAGCAAGCAAAAGCACGACCCCCGGCAAAGGAGGGCTCACTCCGGAAATCCAATCCCGGATCGGCCATCAGCTGCGCGCCATGTACGACGACGTGGTGCGGCAGGGCGTTCCGGACCGGTTCGCGGAACTCATCAAGAAGCTTGATGCGCCAGGAGCGACACCCCAAGTAGAAAATGGTGGCGGATCCAACGACAACAATGGGAGGGATTGATGCCTCTCACCGACTCCCTGCGTAACGACATTCTGGCGGCCGTGCCCAGCCTGCGCGCGTTCGCCATCTCGCTCAGCGGCAATGCGGACCGCGCGGACGATCTGGTTCAGGAGACGCTGTTGCGCGCGCTTGCCAACATCGACTCGTTCCAGCCCGGCTCCAACCTGCCGGCGTGGCTGTTCACGATCTTGCGCAACCTGTTCCGCTCCGACTATCGCAAGCGGCGGCGGGAAGTCGAGGATGCCGAAGGCAACTATGCCAAGACGCTGAAGACACAGCCCTCGCAGAACGCCCATCTCGAGTTCGAGGAATTCCGCACGGCGCTCGATAAGCTTCCGCAGGACCAGCGTGAAGCGCTGATCCTGGTCGGTGCCTCCGGCTTCTCCTACGAGGATGCGGCTTCGATCTGCGGCTGCGCAGTCGGCACGATCAAGAGCCGCGTCAACCGCGCGCGCTCGAAGCTCGCGGCGCTGCTCTATGTCGACGGTGCCGAGGATTTCGGGCCCGACGAGACCATCCGCGCTGTGATCGGCGGCAGCGGCGGATAGCGGCGGGCGTCAATCGGACTTAAACAAGACGAAGGCGGCCGCTTCCGCGGCCGTCTTCGCGCGTCTGAAAACCTGATGCGGGCTTATGGATGGCGGGTAGCGTGGCGGCGATCACTCGTCCACGAAGGTCACGGTCTCGGCCACGCTCGCACGCGAGGTGCGGTAGCTGTTGACCTTGTGGGCGTTGTCGGCATAGCCGAACGAGATGCCGCAGACGATGCGGCGGTCATCAGGCAGATTGAAATGGCGGCGGATCAGGCCGGAGTGGCGCGCCAGCGCCGCCTGCGGAATCGTGCCGACCCCGAGCGCCTGCGCGGCCAGCATGAAGTTCGAGACATAAGCGCCGCAATCGATCGCACCGTAGATGCCGAGCGGCTCGTTGGTGTGGATGATGGCCACATGCGGCGCGCCGAAGAAATTGTAGTTCTCCAGCGCCTGCTTTGCATAGGCCGTCTTGTCGCCCCTGACGATGCCGAGCGTGTTGTAGAGCTGAAAACCGCTCTCGCGGCGGCGTTCGAGATAGGCGCCGACATACTCGCGCGGCGGCGTGAAGTCATAATCGTCGCCGAGCCCGCCGGATGCTTCCGCGTAAATCAGCTTGCGGAAGCGCTCCCTGGCCTCGCCGCTGGCGATGATCACCTGCCAGGGCTGACTGTTGCACCACGACGCCGTGCGCTGCGCGGTAGTCAGCAAATGTTCGATCGTCGCGCGATCGACGTCCTTGGCCAGGAAGGCACGCACCGAATAGCGCTCGTTGAGGAGCTCTTCGAGCACGCCGATGCGGTCGTTTTGGTTCACTTTAGCGTCCATTGCCTAGCTCGCTTTTCGTGCCCCGGACGCGACGCAGCACGAAGTGATGCGGCGCTGAGCCGGGGCCCATTGTGGCCTGTCCATCGTGGCTCCCGGGTCCCGGCTCGCGCTTCGCGCGTCCGGGACACGAGATATCAACGCCCCTTCGTCGGGATCTTGTTATACGGCACGTCCTTGTCGACGCGGATGTCGCCCGGCAATCCCAGCACGCGCTCGGCGATGATGTTGCGCAATATCTCGTCGGTGCCGCCGGCGATGCGCATCGAGGGCGAGGACAGCAGCATCTGCTGAAACTGGCCCTGCACCGTCTCCTCGTCCACGCCGGTGAGAACGCCGGCCGCGCCCTGGAGGTCCATGGCGTAGGTCGCAATGTCCTGGAGCATCATGCCGGACACCAGCTTGCCGATCGAATTCTCCGGCCCCGGCCTGTCGCCCTTGGACAGCGCCGAGATCGCGCGGTAGCTGGTGTATTTCAGCCCGCTCGACTTCACCGCCCAGCTCGCAAGTTTTGAACGTACGGCGGGATCGTCGATGGCGAGCCCGTCCTCCAGCATCAGGTTGGAGCAGAACTCGAACATCTCGGGAACGCCGGTCGCAAGCCGGGAGCCGATCGACATGCGCTCGTTCATCAGCGTGGTCAGCGACACGCTCCAGCCCTCGCCGATGGCGCCGAGGCGCTGGCTGTCCGGAATGACGACGTCGGTGAAATAGACCTCGCTGAACTCCTGCATGCCGTTGGCCTGCTTGATCGGGCGCACCTCGACGCCGGGGCTCTTCATGTCCAGAAAGAACATGGTGAGGCCCTTGTGCTTGGGCACGTTGGGATCGGTGCGCGCGATCAAAAGGCCATAGTCGGAATAATGCGCGCCTGAGGTCCAGATCTTCTGGCCGTTGACGACCCAATTGTCGCCCTTCTTCTCCGCGCGCGTGCGCAAGCCCGCGACATCAGAGCCGGCCGACGGCTCGGAGAACAGCTGGCACCAGATCTCCTCGCCCGCGGCAAGCTTCGGCAAATGGCGGCGCTTGGCGTCCTCGCTGCCGAACGCCATCACGGTCGGGCCGCACATGCCTTCGCCGATCTGGAACGGCTGGGTCAGCTTGCCGTAGACGCCTTCCTCCTGCTGCCAGATCACGCGCTCGATCGGCGTGGCGCCGCGGCCGCCATACTCTTTCGGCCAGTGCAGACAGGCCCAGTTGCCCTCCGCCTTCTTCTTCTGCCAGGCCTTGCCGACATCGACGATGTCGTGCTGTGCAAGCCGGATGCGGCCGAGCGAGGATTTTGACAGCTCCGCCAAAAACTCCTTCGGCGCGTTGGCGTCGACCCATTTGCGCGCGGTCTCGCGGAATGCGGCTTCCTGCGGGGTGTCATCGAAATTCATGGCGAACCTCAGTTCTTGCTCGGTGTTAGTCCCTCATGGTGAGGAGGCGCGTAGCGCCGTCTCGAACCACGAGGCCCCAGTGGGGCCTTCATCCTTCGAGACGCCGCGTTCCGCGGCTCCTCAGGATGAGGGTCAGCCTCTTCCCTTGGTCGGGATCTTGTTGAACGGCACGTCCTTGTCGACACGGATATCGCCGGGCAGGCCCAGCACCCGCTCGGCGATGATGTTGCGCATGATCTCGTCGGTGCCGCCTTCGACACGGGTGCCGGGCGCGCGCAGCAGCATCGCCTGGAAGCGGCCAGCGACTTCGGCATCTTCGGGGCCACTGACCACACCGGCAGCGCCCTGCAAATCCAGCGCGTAGGTCGCGACATCCTGGATCATGGAGCCCGCCACCAGCTTGCCGATGGAGTTTTCCGGCCCCGGCCGCTCCCCCTTCGACAGCGCCGAGATCGCGCGCATGCTGGTGTAGCGCAGGCCGCTCGCCTTGACCGCCCAGTTCGCCAGCTTCGCGCGCACCGCGCGGTCCTCGATCGCGGGACCGTCGTCGAGCATCAGGCTGGAGCAATAGTCGAACAGTTCCGGAAAGCCGGTCGAGACGCCGGCGCCGATCGACATCCGCTCGTTCATCAGCGTCGTCAGCGAGACGTTCCAGCCGTCATTGACCTCGCCAAGGCGCTGATGATCGGGGATGCGGACGTTGGTGAAATAGACCTCGTTGAAGTCGGAGGCACCGCTGGCCTGCTTGATCGGCCGCACCTCGACACCGGGGCTCTTCATGTCCAGGAAGAACATGGTGAGGCCCTTGTGCTTGGCCACGTTGGGATCGGTGCGGGTGAGCAAAATGCCGTAGTCGGAATAATGCGCCCCCGACGTCCAGATCTTCTGGCCGTTGATGAGCCAGTCCTCGCCGTCCTTCTCCGCGCGCGTGCGAAGCCCTGCGACATCGGAGCCGCCGGCCGGCTCGGAGAACAGCTGGCACCAGACTTTGTCGCCGGAGGCGAGCGGCGGCAGATAGCGGCGCTTATGCTCCTCGCGCGCGAATGCCATCATGGTCGGCCCGCACATGCCGTGGCCGATGATGAACATGCCGGACAGCTTGCCGAACGGGCCCTCTTCCTGCTGCCAGATCACGCGCTCGATCGGCGACGAGCCGCGGCCGCCATAATCCTTCGGCCAATGCAGGCAGGCCCAGCCGGCGTCGGCCTTTTTCTTCTGCCAGGCCTTTGCGACTTCCAGGATGTTGGCGTTCTTGAGCTGGGTGCGGCCGAGCGAGGATTTGCGCAGCTCGTCCTCGTACTGTTGCGGCGCGTTCGCCGCGATCCAGGCGCGGGCGGTGGCGCGGAATGCGGCCTCCTGCGGGGTGTCTTCGAAGTTCATGACGGTGCCCTTCGCCTACGCCGCGTTCTTCTTGCGCATGCGGTCGATCAACTGGTCTTCCCAATAGGACAGGCTGCCGAGCCCGAGCGCCATGGCGTTGGCGCGGCGGTAGTACATGTGGCAGTCGAACTCCCAGGTGAAACCCATGCCACCGTGGACCTGGATGTTGTTCTTGGCGCAGTGCTGGAACGCCTGCGTCGCGCTGATGCGCGCGGCGGCGGCGGCTTCCGGCAATTCACCTGCGTTGGTCGAGAGCGCCCAGGCGCCGTAATAGCTGTTGGACCGCGCCAGCGTCGCCGAGACATACATATCGGCGAGCATGTGCTTGACGGCCTGGAACGAACCGATCTGGCGACCGAAGGCGATGCGGTCGAGCGCGTAGTCGCGGCCCATCTCCAGTGCGCGGTCGGAGCCGCCGACCTGCTCGAAAGCGCACAGCACCGCGGCCCGGTCCAGCACCTGGGTCAGGATGCTCCACCCTTCGCCGGCTGCTCCGAGCGGCTCGGCCTTGCAATCCCTGAAAGTGATCTCGGCCTGCCCGCGGATCGGATCGAGATTGGTGAGACTCTTCACCTCGACGCCGCCGCCCTTGAGATCGACAATGAACAAGGAAATGTCACCATCGCGTCCGCTCGATCCCGTACGTGCCGCGACCACTGCGAAGTCGGCAATCGCGCCATCCGCAACCGGCTTCTTGACACCGCTGAGCACGCCGTTTGCAGCCGTCAGCTTGATGTTCTTCGGCGACGGATTGCCCTTGCCCTCGAACAGCGCCAGCGTGCCGATCGCCTCGCCGGAGGCAATCGCCGGCAACCATTTCTTCTTCTGCGAATCGCTGCCGGCAATCAGCAGCGCTTCGGCGGCGAGATAGACGGTGGAGGAAAACGGCACCGGCGCATTGGCCCGGCCCATCTCCTCGGCGATCACGCAAAGTTCGAGATGACCGGCGCCCGCACCACCAAAGTCCTCGGGAATCGCGACACCGAGAAAGCCCATCTCGGCGAGGCCCTTCCACAGCTCCTTGTCATACGGCGCCTTGCCGTCGAGAATTGCGCGCACCGCCTTAGGCGAGCACTTCTCGGTGAGGAATTTGCGCGCCTGGTCGCGGAGCTGCTTCTGGTCGTCAGAGAAATCGAAGTTCATGGCGCGTATCCGTGTTGATGATGTCGATTACTTGAGAATGATGACGTCCTGGTCGGGCTTGTCGGCATAAAGCCGCTCCACCAGCCCGACGCGGCGCTCCAGGCCGGCGCGCTGGTTGATGTAGCCCTTGTCGGTGAGCTCGTTGCCGTCGATCGAGGGCGGCTCCGCCATCAGCATGGCGCGCGCGATGATGCGGCTGCCGGCGCCTTCGCACTCCCGGTTGTGCGCTTCCAGTCCGCGCCGGAAGCAGGCGATCACCTCGGGGTGCTTCACCGCATCCTCGAAACTCAGGTCGGGATTGCCGACGAGTTGGCGGCAAGCATGCAGGTTCGGCCAGGCCAGCAGGCCGATGAACGGACGGTCCTGCCCCGCGACCAGTGCATCGTGCACGACAGGCGTCGCAGCCGCGATCGCATCGGTGCGCAGCGAGCCGACATGGACGAAAGTGCCGGTGGTGAGCTTGAAATCCTCGACCACGCGCCCGGCGAAGATGATGCCCTGCACGGGATCGGAATCGTCTACAAAGATGCCGGCATCGCCGATACAGTAGAAACCTTCCTCGTCGAACATCTTCTTGGTGAGATCGGGCTGGCCGAAATATCCCGGCGTGACGTTGACGCCGCGCAGACGCAGCTCGTATTTCGAGCCGCACGGCACCATCTTCAGTTCGACGCCGGGGAACGGCAGGCCAATCAGGCCGACACGCTCGGTGTCCCAATAGGTGCCGGTCGAAGTCGGCGCGGTCTCGGTCGAGCCCCAGCCGGTGTAGAACACGATGCGCTCGCCGGTGGTTTTCACGGCGAGAGCCTGCATGCGATCGTAGAGATCATCAGGCAGCCGCGCGCCGCCATAGGCCATGATCGAGAGGTTCTTGAAGAAGGAGCGGCACAGCGCATCGTCCTTCTCCATCGCTGCGGCCAAAGCAGCGTAGCCGGCCGGCACGTTGGCGTAATAAGTCGGCGATATCTCGCGCAGATTCCGGAGCGTCTCCTCGAACTGGCCCGGCATCGGCCGGCCGTCATCGATATAGAGCGTGCCGCCGTCGACCAGGATCGGGTGGAACGCCGCATTGCCGCCCATGGTGTGGTTCCAGGGCATCCAGTCCAGCATGGTGGAGATCGGACCGCTGGGATCGCGCGGCCGCACCTGCATCATCATCGCCGCATTGGCGCACATCATCGCTTGCGTGTTGATGACGGCCTTGGGCATGCCGGTCGAGCCTGACGTGAACAGCAGCTTGCCGACGGTCTCAGGCGCGATCTTCGCGATCGACGCTTCGACATCGGCGGTCACGGGCGTCGCCACGAGCTCGGCAAAGCTGACGCTCTTGATGCCGTCGCAAGGCCGCAGGACGTGAACGATGGTGACGCCGGTGAGATCGAGCGCTTTCAGCGCCTTCTCGAAAGTCGGGCCATCCTGCACCATCACCACGGCGGGCTTGATCAGATCGAACAGATATTTCAGTTTGACGTGATCATGGCTCATCAAGGAGTAGGCAGGCGACACCGGCGCGGCCGGGACGCGCGCCTGCATCGCGGCCTGCGTCATCAGCGCATGCTCGATCGAATTGCCGGAGAGGATCGTAACCGGGCGGCCGTCGAGCGCGAGATTGAGCAAGCCCTGCGTCAGCGCATCCACCGTGCGCTTGGCTTCGCCATAGGACACCTTGCGCCATTCGCGGTTCGGACCGCCGCGCTGCGCGAGCCAGATGCGCTCGGGCGCTTGCTTGGCCCACTTCGCCAGCGAAGCCGGAATATGCGTCTCGTGAGCTTGCAGCGGAATGCGCGACTTCAGCACAACAGTGCCGTCGCCGCGCCGCTCGACGTCGATGTCGCGCTTGAGCCACTCGACCTTGCGAAACGCGGGCTTCGTCATCACCGCCGCCGCATTCCCACTCATTTTGCGTCTCCCGGAATTTCTCGTCCTTTACGGATCTTCGTTGTCAGCGCTTGATATAGACAGGCTTTCGCTTCTCAAGGAAGGCCCTGATGCCCTCCGAAAACTCCTCGGAGCGGCTGCACAGGACCTGGTTGCGGTCCTCCATCGCGATAACGGCTTCCAGCGATCCGGCATCGACGCTCATATTGAGGCACTCTTTTGACAGGCGCAGGCCTACGGGCGACGCCGTGATCATCGCATCGACGTAGGGTTCGGCGGCGTCATCGAGCTTGTCCTCGTCGACGACCTCGGAGACCAGCCCGACCGCCAGCGCGCGGTCGGCGCCGATGAAGCGCCCTGTGAGGATCAGCTCCGAGGCCACGGAAACACCGACGAGGCGCGGCAGGAAATAACTGGTGCCGATGTCGCAGCCGCCGAGCCCGAGCTTGATAAAGGCGCAGTTCATTCGGGCCGACTTCGTCGCGATGCGAATGTCAGACGCAAGCGCCAGCGCAAAACCGCCCCCGGCCGCCGCGCCCTGCACCAGCGCCAGGATCGGCTGCGGACAGCGCCGCATCAGCATCACAATGTCGGCGATGCGCCGTTGCGAATCCAGCGACTCGGTGACGCCGGGCGGCTCCTGCTGCCCGGCACGACGCGCCATCGCCGCCTTGAGATCGAGGCCTGCGCAAAAATTCTTGCCGGCGCCCTTCAGCACCACGACGCGCGTATCGCGGTTGCGCTGGAGGCCCTGGAAGTAGACGTTGAGTGCGTCGATCAACGCCGGATCAAGCGCGTTGAGGCTCTCAGGACGATTGAGCGTCACCGTGTCGACGCCGTCGTTGTGCTCGATCAGCAGCGGTTGGGACATGAGGCGCCTCGTGCTTGCCGCCATTCGCGGTGCCGATTGCTGCGCCCTCTCCCTTGTGGGAGAGGGCATGTACGCTGTGAGCCCAGAGTTCACTTGGGTGAGGGGTTTGTCTCCGCGGACGCAAACCCCTCATCCGGCGCGCTCAGGAGCGCAATTGCGCTCCAAAGCGCGCCACTTTCTCCCACAAGGGGAGAAGGAAGAAGAGCTACCGCGGCGCCATGCGGATGGCGCCGTCGAGACGGATGGTCTCGCCGTTGAGCATCGCGTTCTCGACCATGTGCACGGCGAGCGCGCCGTATTCGTTCGCATCGCCAAGACGCGAGGGATGGGGCACCTGGGCGCCCAGGCTCTTGCGGGCCTCTTCGTTCAGGCCCATCAGCAGCGGCGTCATGAACAGGCCGGGCGCGATGGTATTGACGCGGATTTTCTGGCTGGCGAGGTCGCGCGCCGCCGGCAGGGTCAAACCAACGACACCACCCTTCGAAGCAGCATAGGCGATCTGGCCGATCTGGCCTTCATAGGCCGCAACGGAAGCCGTGTTGATAATGACGCCACGCTCTTCACCGACCGGCTCGATCGTCACCAGGCGTTCGGCGAACAGACGCAGGCAGTTGAAAGTGCCTATGAGGTTGACGTTGATGATGCGCGCAAACTTTTCCAGCGGGTAGACGCCATCGCGGCCGACGATGCGCTGCGAGCCGCCGATGCCGGCGCAGTTCATCAGTACGCGCGCGACGCCGTGCGCGGCTTCCGCCTTGGCGATCGCCGCTTTGATCTGCTCTTCGCTGGTGACGTCGGCATGCAGCGCGACGCCTTTCACTTCGGCGGCGACCTTCTCGGCGTTTTCCTTGCTCTGGTCGATCACACCAATCTTGGCGCCCTTGGCGGCCATGGCGCGGGCGGTCGCGGCACCGAGGCCCGAACCACCGCCGGTGATGAGAACGGCTACGTCTTTCAACTGCATCGCAAATACCTTTCCTTGGGCGTTTCTTCTCTAGGCTTGAAGAGTTCCGGCCGGATCATCCAGCCGCGGCAGCTTCCTCGACTTGCGTGAGGATGCCGCCGCAGATCAGCGTTTCCATGTGCTTGATATATTGCCGGCAGACTTCGTCGGTGACCGGGCCGACGCCGGTCGCGCGAGACATCGCGTGCCGGCCGAAGAACAAATGATCGCAGGCCCCGATCAGGCTGGTGTAGAACAGCACCGGATCGGTGGCACGAAACTCGCCACGGCTGACGCCTTCGGCCAGCAGGCGGCGATGAAAGTCGAGCAGCGGCGCGACGAAGAATTTCGAGACTTCGTCCGCGGAGCCCGCGACGCTCTCGTGCAGCAGATAATGGATCAGCCGGTTCATGTAGGGAAACCGGTGATAGGCGCGAATGATGCCGGCGATATGCAGCTTCAGCTTCGCGGTTGGCGTAATCGGCTGGGCCAGCAGATATTCGAGGTTGGAGAGTTCCGTCCCCGCGTCGCGCTCGAGCAGAGCCAGCAGCAGACCGTCCTTGTTTCCGAAATGATATTTGACCAGCGCGGCGTTGGCGCCCGACTTCTGTGCGATGTCGCTCAGCGAGATCTCGATCGAGGAGCGTTCGATCATCAGCTCGCTCGCGGCCACGAGCAATTTCTCTGCCGTGGAATTCTTTCCGCTGGGAAGCCTGTTCGGTACGCTGGTAGCCACGGAGATTCCTGAATGCGCTTCGAGAGGCGCGCAGATAACCTCAAGCAGCGCCTCCCCACAAGAGTTAATTGATCGATTGACTAAACGATCAGCCGCCCCTTAAATCCGCGCCGACAACCCATTCGATACAGAACAATCCAGGGAGAAACCGACATGGCCGAGGCTTACATCGTCGCCGCTGCGCGTACCGCCGGCGGGCGCAAGGGGGGCCGCCTCGCCGGCTGGCATCCGGCCGATCTCGCCGCAAAAGTGCTGGACGAATTGGTCGACCGCACCAAGGTCGATCCGGCCCTGGTCGAGGACGTGATCATGGGCTGCGTCATGCAAGTCGGTGAGCAGTCCAACAACGTCGCGCGCAACGCGATCATGGCCTCGAAGCTGCCGGAGAGCGTGCCGGGCACCTCGATCGATCGCCAGTGCGGCTCCTCGCAGCAGGCGCTGCACTTTGCAGCCCAAGCGGTGATGTCCGGCACGATGGACGTCGTGATCGCCGCCGGCGTGGAATCGATGACGCGCGTGCCGATGGGCATGTCCTCGCAGCTTCCCGCCAAGAACGGCTTTGGCAATTACAAAAGCGCGGGCATCGAGCAGCGTTATCCGAACATCGTGTTCAGCCAGTTCACCGGCGCCGAGATGATGGCCGAGAAGTACGGCCTCTCCAAGGATGAGCTGGACCAGTACTCCTACAACAGCCATCAGCGGGCGATCGCGGCAACGCAGGCCGGTCACTTCAAGACCGAGATCGTGCCGCTCGAGATCATCCGCGCCGACGGCTCCAAGGACACCCACCACATCGACGAAGGTATCCGCTTCGACGCCACGCTCGACGGCATCAAGGGCGTCAAGCTGATCGCCGAGAACGGCAAGCTCTCCGCGGCCAGCGCCAGCCAGATCTGCGACGGCGCCTCCGGCGTGATGGTGGTGAACGAGCGCGGCCTCAAGCAGCTCGGCGTGAAGCCGCTGGCCCGCATCCATCACATGACCATGATGGGCGGCGATCCCGTGATCATGCTCGATGCACCGCTGCAGGCCACCAAGCGCGCGCTGGAGAAGGCGGGCATGACGATCGGCGACATCGACCTGTTCGAGGTCAACGAGGCCTTCGCCTCGGTACCGACCGCGTGGCTCAAGACCACCGGCGCCGATCCGGAGCGCCTCAACGTCAATGGCGGCGCCATCGCGCTTGGCCATCCCCTCGGCGGCTCCGGCACCAAGCTGATGACGACGCTGGTCCACGCGCTACGCCAGCGCGGCAAGCGTTACGGCCTGCAGACCATGTGCGAAGGCGGCGGCATGGCCAATGTGACCATCGTGGAGCGGCTGTAAGCTGCTGCCGCATAAAGGTGTCGTCCCGGCGAAGGCCGGGACCCATATCCACAAGAGCCTGTAGTTAGGGCGAGTTGGGGCGACATCTAACTTCAATTACTAAAATTCGTGGTTATGGGTCCCGGCCCCCGTGCGCAATTGCGCACTAGGCCGGGACGACATCTCGTACGCCTTGGGACCGCGCTAATGACTCACCCGTCTGTTCACGCACAGACCACTCCCGACAAGATCGCCTACCAGATGGCCGCCACCGGCAAGGCGATCACCTATCGCGAGCTCGACGGGCTCTCGAACCAGGGCGCGCACCTGTTCCGCTCGCTCGGGCTGAAAGCCGGCGACCATATCGCGCTGCTGATGGAGAACCGCCTCGCCTTCATGGAGATCTGCTGGGCCGCGCAGCGCAGCGGGCTCTATTACACCGCGATCAGCCGCTATTTGAAGCAGGACGAGATCGACTACATCATCGCCGATTGCGGCGCGAAGGTCGTGATCACGACGCCGAAATGCGCCGACCAGATCCAGGGCCTGATCAAGGGTGCTGCCGGCGAGCCGGTCTTCTACATGATGGACGAGCCGCAAGCCGGCTTCCGATCCTACGACAGGGAAGCGGCCGCGCAGCCGACAACGCCGATCGCCGACGAGGTCGCCGGCTACGACATGCTGTATTCGTCGGGCACCACCGGCCGGCCGAAGGGCATCAAGAAGGCGTTCGAGGGCAAGCCGATCGACGAGCCGAACGCGTTTCTGCGCGTCCTCTGCGCCAATATGTGCGGCATGAACGCCGAGAGCACTTATCTGTCACCGGCGCCGCTCTATCACGCAGCTCCCTTGCGCTTCAACATGATGGCGACCGTACTCGGCGGCACCTCCATCATCATGGAGCATTTTGACGCCGAAGAATTCTTGAAGCTGATCGAAAAATACAAGGTCACGCAGTCACAGCTCGTGCCGACCATGTTCGTGCGCATGCTGAAGCTGCCGGACGAGGTCCGCAACCGTTACAACGTCTCCACGCTGAAGGGCGCGATCCACGCCGCCGCCCCCTGCCCGGTCGACGTCAAGGCAAAAATGATCGAATGGTGGGGACCGATCCTGATCGAGTATTACGCGGGCTCGGAAGGCAACGGCGTTACCGTCTGCAACTCGAAAGAATGGCTGGAGCACCGCGGCAGCGTCGGCCGCGCCGTGGTCGGCAAGATCAAGATTCTGGACGAGAACGACGAGGAGCAGCCGACAGGCGAGATCGGCACGGTCTATTTCGCCGATGCGCCTGTTTTCACCTATCACAACGATCCCGAGAAGACGAAGAAGGCCTACAACGCAAAGGGCTGGTCGACGCTCGGCGACGTCGGCTATCTCGACAGAGACGGCTTTCTCTTTCTCACCGACCGCAAGTCCTACATGATCATCTCCGGCGGGGTGAACATCTACCCGCAGGAAACCGAGGAAGTGCTCATCACCCACCCTGAAGTCGCCGACGTCGCGGTGTTCGGCGTGCCGAACGAGGAGATGGGCGAAGAGGTCAAGGCGGTGGTGCAGCCGCACGACCCGAAGCGTGCCGGCAGGCAGCTCGAGGCCGATTTGATCGCCTACTGCAAGAGTCGCCTCTCCGCGATCAAATGCCCGCGCTCGGTCGACTTTGAAGCCGAGCTGCCGCGCACGCCAACCGGCAAGCTGGTGAAGCGGCATTTACGCGACAAATATTGGCCGAAGGCGGCAGCGAAGATTTAGCGGCGCCCGGAATCGACGCCGAGCTTCAATCAAACAAGCTCGGCGTGTGGTTCACCAGCGCACCTTCGATCTCGAGCATCTTTAATTTCGTCACCACGCCGCCATTGGCGGAGAAGCCGCCGGGCTTGTTGCCGGCCGCCAGCACGCGGTGGCAGGGCACCACGATCGGGCACGGGTTGCGTCCGAGTGCCTGGCCGACGTCGCGCGACAGCTCGACACCGCCGAGCTGCCTGGCGATGTCGCCATAGGTGACGGTCTTGCCCGGCGGAATGGTGCGGGCGATCTCGTAGACGCCGCGGTTGAAGTCGGGCACGCCGTCGAGATCGAGCGGAATGTCGGTGAGGTCATCCGGCTCGCCCGCGAGCAATTTTGTGATGCGGTCGATCGCCTGCTGCACGTCGGCGGTCGGTTCGGCTTCGCTGGCGTCAGCATGGCGCTGGCTGATGCGGGTGCGGATCTTCTGCTCACCACCCATCGGCAGTTGCGTGCCGTTGATGCCGCGCGGACCCCAGGCAATGGCACACAGGCCGATCTTGCTATCGAACAGGGCAAAATGCTGGTCGGTCATGGCTTGGTCCCTGGCTTGCGTTCCCGCGCATGCCCCCAATGTGAACTGAGCCCAAATCTAGGCTTGGAAATAGTTGCGATCCACCCGGTTTCCGGGAATCTTGCACAGGAGTTCCGCAGCCCGCCGCGAGTCCCCGATGCAAAGCCTCCACGTCAACGGATACGACATGCCCTATCTCGACGTGGGCGAGGCCAGGGCGGGGCCGCCGCTGGTCTGCGTGCACGGCTCCCTCTCCGACTTCCGCACCTGGGGCTGCGTGCTCGGGCCGCTGACGCAGCGGCACCGGGTGATTCCTGTCAGCCTGCGGCATTTCTTCCCGGCGCGATGGGACGGCGTCGGTGACACCTATTCGATCGCGCAGCATGTCGACGACGTCATCGCCTTCATCGAGAAGCTCGACCTCGGCCCGGTCGATTTGATGGGTCATTCCCGCGGGGGGCACATCTGCTTTCGCGTGGCTCAGCGGCGGCCGGAGCTGCTCCGGCGGCTGGTCCTGGCCGAACCCGGCGGCGAGCTCGATGCGAGCCTCGATCCCGACTATGCCGGCGGGCCCTCGCCGCTGCTGGCGCGCTTCACGGCCTCGGCCGCGAAGATCGCGGCCGGCGACGTCGATGGCGGCCTCGCCGTCTTTGTCGACACGCTGGAGGGCGCCGGCACCTGGCCGCGACTGCCGGCGATGGTGAAGCAGAATCTGCGCGACAACGCCTTCACCCTGCTCGGCCAGGTCCGCGACAACCGCCCACCGTTCTCGAAGGCGGATGCGGAATCGATCAAAATGCCGACGCTGTTCATCCTCGGCGGGCGAACCAAGGGCCTGCTGCCAAAAGTGCTGCATGCGCTCGCCGCGCATGTGCCGTATGCCAGGACGGCGGTGATCCCGAACGCGACGCACCCGATGTTCGAGCAGGCGCCGCAGAAATACTCCGAAATGGTGCTGGATTTTTTGGCGGGCTGATCATGCAGACATTTCACGTCAACGGTTACGACATGGCCTATCTCGAAATCGGAGAAGGCCCGCCGCTGGTCTGCGTGCACGGCACGCTGGGCGATTTCCGCACCTGGTATTCTGTGCTCGGCCCGCTGTCGAAAGCGCATCGTGTGATCTCGGTCAGCCTGCGGCATTTCTTTCCCGAGCATTGGGACGCCGTCGGCGACGATTACAAGATGGCCCAGCACGTCGCCGACGTGATCGCCTTCATCGAGCAGATCGACCCCGCACCCGTCGACCTCATGGGCCATTCGCGCGGCGGCCACATCGCGTTTCGCGTGGCGCAGGCGCGGCCCGATCTGCTGCGAAAACTCGTGCTGGCCGAGCCGGGCGGCGATCTCGACGCCAGCCTGCGGGTGCCTGAAGGCACGCCCGCGCATCCGCCGCTGGCCACGCGCACCACGCGCTCGGTCGAGATGATCCGCGCCGGCGACATCGAGGGCGCGCTGCAGAACTTCTACGAAGGCATCGAAGGCGACGGCTCGTGGCGGCGCGTGCCGGCGGCGGCAAAGCAGCAACTCCGCGACAACGCGCTCACCTTCCTCGGCCAGATCAACGAGCAGCGCCGGGCCTACACGCTTGCGGATGCGCAGGCGATCAGGACACCGACGCTGCTGATCGGCGGCGGCGCCACGACAGGGAGCCTGTCGGTGATGTGGCGCGTGCTGGCCGAGCACATCGCTGGGGCGAAGACGGCGGTGATCCCCAATGCCGGGCACTGGATGTTCGAGCAGGCACCGCTGGAGTTCGGCGAGGTGGTGAGCACGTTTTTGGCGGAGTGAGCGGCCTCGCACTTCCATTTCCTCGAAAACAACCCCATGCACAGTAGCGGACCCTAGCAATATCAACGGCTTGGCGAAGCGCAAAAACGAGCTCAGACGCCGCGTCGGCGGCGCTTGACGCCCTCAACCCGTCGTCGTACTTTCGAATACGGAATTCCGTATTCCCTTTCGTCATTCTCGGAGCAGCCGGCGTGATCCCTCTCGACCCGCTTCCGAACCTGATCGACCAGGTCTATGCGCGGATCCTGGAGGCGATCTCCGACCGCACGCTGCAGCCCGGCCAGCGCATCCGGCAGAACGAGCTCGCCGACAAGCTCGGCGTGTCGCGCCAGCCGGTGTCGCATGCGCTGCACCTGTTGCACCGGCAGGGGCTGGTCGCCGAGAGCGGCCGGCGCGGCTTTGAAGTCACCCAGCTCGACCCCTCGCGCATCCGCCAGCTGTACGAGGTACGCGGTGCCATCGACGCCTTGGCGGCCCGGCTCGCGGCGGAGCGCGCGGCAAGCGACGCGGCGGGACGCGCGCGGCTGGATGCAGCGCTCGGCGCCGGACGCGGTATCGATCTCAAGACGCCGCTCGCGGAGCTGATCGCGCTCGACGTCGATTTTCACCGCGCGATCTACCAGCTGGCGGGCAATCCCGTGATCGAGGAGACGATCGCGCCGCAGTGGCCGCACATGCGCCGCTCGATGGCGACCGTGCTGTCCGAACTCGATTATCGCGGCAGTGCCTGGACCGAGCATGCTGCGATCGCAGGGCACATTCTTGCTGGCGATGCGAAGGCGGCCGAACGCGCGGCGCTTGCACATGCGCAGACGGCGGGACGGATGACTGAGGAGAGATTGAGGGCGACGGACGAGGCGGCGTAGGCATTCCACGCCGGAACGACAATCAAAAACAACGCAAGGAGGACGACCCATGAAACTGTCCCAGGAGCAATTGGAGTTCTTCGACCGCGAGGGCTGGCTGTTCCTGCCCGAACTGTTCAGCCCGGAGGAGGTCGATTTCCTCGCGCGCGAGGCGGTCGGCATCTATGACGCGAACCGGCCCGAAGTCTGGCGCGAGAAGAGCGGCGCGCCGCGCACCGCCTTTGCCGCGCATCTCTACAATGAGGCGTTCGGCATCCTCGGCGCGCATCCGCGCATGATCGACCCGGTCGAGCAATTGTTCGGCGAAAAGGTCTACATGCACCAATTCAAGATCAACGCGAAGTCGGCCTTCACCGGCGACGTCTGGCAATGGCACCAGGATTACGGCACCTGGAAGCGCGACGACGGCATGCCCGAGCCGCGCGCGATGAACATCGCGATCTTTCTGGACGAGGTGATGCCGATCAACGGCCCGCTGATGCTGGTGCCGCGCAGCCAGGACGCCGGTGATCTCCAAGCGTCGCATGACCTCGCCACCACGTCGTACCCGCTGTGGACGCTCGACGAGGACACGGTGACGCGGCTGGTCAAGCAGGGCGGCATCGTGGCGCCGACCGGCAAGCCGGGCGGCATGCTGATGTTCCACGGCAACCTGGTGCATGGCTCGGCCGGCAACATCACGCCCTACCCGCGCAAGATCGTCTACCTGACGCTGAACGCGGTTTCGAACTACATCCGAAGCCCGACGCGGCCGGAGTACATCGCGCATCGCGACTTCGCGCCGATCAAGACGGTGGACGACGACGCGCTGGTGCGGCTCGCCCGTGCGCCGCGGCAGGCGGCGGAGTAAGACGCTCTCGTGCCCCGGACGCAGCGCAGCACGTCAGTGATGCGCTGCTGAGCCGGGGCCCACGCCGCGCGCAATACTCTCTCACTGGGTCCCGGCTCTGCGGAGCAGCGTTGCCGGACGATGCTACGCATCGCCTAGGCTGCATCGCGTCCGGGACACGATCATGATCGGACATTCCCATGAACCTCTTCCGCCTTCTCCAGGCCCGCGCTTCCACCGGCAAGCCCGTCCGTGTCGCGCTGATCGGCGCCGGCAAATTCGGCTCGATGTTTCTGGCGCAGGTACCGCACACGCCGGGGCTCGTGGTCCCCATCATTGTCGACATCGACCGGGATCGTGCGCGCGAGGCCTGCCGCACGGTCGGGTGGGACGAGGCCCGCATTGCCGCGACCGTCTTCACCGATGACGGCGCGCGCGCGATTGCCGGCGGCGCGATGGACGTGGTGGTGGAGGCGACCGGCAATCCCGCCGTCGGCATCAGGCACGCCCGCGCCGCGATCGCGGCGGGCAAGCATATCGTGATGGTCAACGTCGAGGCCGACGTGCTGGCGGGTCCGCTGCTCGCCGAGGAAGCGCGCAAGGCCGGCGTGGTCTATTCGCTCGCCTATGGCGACCAGCCGGCGCTGACCGCGGAGATGGTGGATTGGGCCCGCGCCACCGGGTTTCACGTGGTTGCCGCGGGCAAGGGGACAAAGTATCTGCCGGCCTATCACGACGTGACGCCTGACAGCGTCTGGCAGCATTACGGGCTGACCGCGGGAGAGGCGCAATCGGCCGGGATGAATCCGCAGATGTTCAACTCCTTCCTCGACGGCACCAAGTCGGCGATCGAGATGGCCGCGATCGCCAATGCCTGCGGGCTGGACGTACCCGCGGCGGGCCTGCTGTTTCCGCCCTGCGGCGTCGACGACCTGCCGCATATCATGCGCCCTCGCGACAGAGGCGGCGTGCTGGAGCGGTCCGGCGTGGTGGAAGTGGTCTCCTCGCTCGAGCGCGACGGAAGGCCGGTGTTTCGCGATCTGCGCTGGGGGGTCTACGTCGTGCTGGAGGCGCCGAACGACTATGCCGCCGACTGCTTCAGGCAGTACGGCCTGAAGACCGACACCAGCGGCCGCTTTGCTGCGATGTATAAGCCCTATCATTTGATCGGCCTCGAGCTGAACATCTCGGTGCTCTCGGCCGCGCTGCGGGGCGAGCCAACCGGGCAGCCCTACGGCTTCCGCGGCGACGTCGCCTCGGTGGCAAAACGCAATCTGCGCGCCGGCGAGATGCTGGACGGCGAAGGCGGCTACACGGTGTGGGGCAAGCTGGTGCCGGCGGCCGCGAGCCTGAAGGCCGACGCCTTGCCGATCGGCCTGGCGCATCGGCTGAAGCTGAAGCACGACGTCTCCCATGGCCAGATCGTGCGCTGGAGCGACGTCGAGTTTGACGCAGGCAACGAGACGATCAGGACGCGGAAGGCAATGGAAGCGGCGTTCGTAAGCGCAGATCAGGTCGCGCACTCATAAATCGAGATTCATTGGTGCAGCCTGAGCGATGTCCGCCGGCCGACGCTTTGCGGACTCAAGCTGAACATTGTCTCAGGTCAGCTATGGGCCAACACCGGAAGTCGCTCGCGACCATCTTTTTCCGTAGCCATGGTCATTTCCCGGGCTGAATATGCACATTGTACTCGGCATTGCCGGCGCGGGGATTGCCAGTGCAATCTTGAGCGCCTCGGTATCAACTTGGATGGATGGGTCCGCTACCTGATTTCCGGCTTCATTGGCGGGTCTCACTAAATTTGGATTGTTCGTGCCGTACGGCCAACTTGAGGCTTCAGAATACTTTTGGACCACCAGGGCCGGCGGCCTGCACACGAGCAGACTGTCAGTCTCAAAGATCGCGAATACGCTGGCCCATGGAGGGCCGTGCAATAGTCGAGCTATCATTAACGGAACTGCCGAAGGGGGCAGATTATTTCGAATGTCGGCCCGTTAGCGGCGACAGCATTTTAAATTCGCACGATTGCCCGCGTCATTCCTGATCCGATTTCCTGCATCGTGATCGACGCCCTCTTGCGGGTCCTCCGTATTTGCCCATCTCCGTATCCGGAAGGCGATCGCGTTGCAGGCCCCAAAAACCGGGAGACACGTCGATGACATCACAGGGCGACGAGACCGCGCAGTCCACGCGCATGGCGAATATTCCGTACGATCAGCGAGCCAAAATCACCATCGAGCGCAAAGGCCAGACAGTGTTGATTGGCATCAACCGGCCCTACATCGACAACCGACTGGACCCGGACGCGACAGAGAGCCTGGCGCGAGCCTACTACAATTACGACCGCGATCCCTCCCTCCGTGCCGCTGTTCTGTTCGGCTATGGCGATCGCTTCTCCAGAGGTATCGATGTCGATGCCTACAAGGCCTTCGCTCAGTCCGGAAAAAAAATGATGGATGGACCCGGCTTTATCGACCCTCTCGGGCGCACCAAGCCGGCGCTCACGAAGCCCCTGGTTGTCGCGGTGCATGGCGACACCTGGAATATGGCGCACGAGCTTTTTCTTGTCGCCGACATCCGCGTGGCGTCGGAAGACACGGAGTTCGGTCAGGACGAGAACACGCACGGTCGTTTTCCCGGCGGCGGTTCAACGGTACGTTTCCCCAGAGAGGCCGGATGGGGCAATGCGATGCGCTTCATTCTAACAGGCGATCATTGGGGAGCGAAGGAAGCTCTCCGGATGGGAATGGTTCAGGAAGTGACCCCCGACCGGGATGCGGCTCTCGCGAAGGCTGTCGAGATCGCCAGCAAGATCGCCGCATGCGGCCCTCTCGGCATCAAGACATCGCTGGCCTCCTCGCATATGGCGCTCGACGACTCCGAAACGGCGCTGGGCAAGCTCGACGACCAATATCGTGCGTTGTACGCGACCTGGGATTTCCGGGAAGGCCGCGATGCCGAGGTAGAAAAGCGTCCGCCCGTTTACGAGGGACGTTAGCGGCAAGCTCTCGACGATGGCTTATTTGCTCAGGACGTCTGGATTCTTGGGCGCTGCAAAGGCACGGGTGCGGTGATCCCCGGGTTGAGACCATCGCAGGCACGGTTCGCGCCGACCGAAGCAGAGGTTCAGCCGTTCATCATCCCGACGCAGAACAAAACCTCAGTGATTTCCGCAATGGGTCGCAACCCGACAAACTGGCGCTCGGCTGCAAACTTCCGGTCTACCCCTCTGAGCCGACATGTAGCGGCACCGCCCCGACGGTAGCGATGGGCCAAAACCGGACAGACTCCAAACAACAGGCATTCGGCTTGCTCGCGGCAGTCGGCGCCCTATCTCGAATGGATCGCGAAGGGTTCAAAAAATGGAACGTTCCGCACTTGTCGCAGGAGCAACCGGCATAGTGGGCAACAATCTTGCCCAACATCTCCTGGAGCGGGGGTGGTCAGTTTACGGACTGGCACGCAGGCCAGCAATTGATATCCCCGGTATGTTGCCAATCGCTGCTGATCTGTTGGATCCGGCGTCCCTGGGTTCGGCGCTGCGCGAACTGCGTCCCACGCATGTTTTCTTCAGCACGTGGCTTAGGCAGAAAACGGAGGCAGAGAATATCCTGGTCAACTCTGTGATGGTGCGCAACTTGCTGGATGCATTGTCGTCTGCCCGGTCGGTCAGGCACGTCACACTTGTAACTGGCCTCAAGCACTATCTCGGGCCGTTCGAAGCCTATGGTCAAAGCAGCTTGATCGCCACTCCGTTTCGAGAGGACCAACCTCGGCTCGATACCGAGAATTTCTATTATGCCCAGGAAGACGAGGTGTTCGCGGCGGCGAATCGTGACGGCTTCAACTGGAACATTCACCGGCCACATACGATCATAGGCTATGCCGTCGGGAATGCCATGAACATGGGCACGACGCTCGCTGCGTACGCCACGATCTGCCGCGAAATCGGACGCCCGTTTCTGTTTCCAGGCTCTGCAACTCAGTGGAACGCACTAACGGATATGACGGACGCTAGACTGTTGGCCAGACATCTGGAATGGGCGGCCACGACAGATGCTGCCCGCAATCAGGCTTTCAATGTTGTCAACGGGGACGTGTTCCGTTGGAAGTGGATGTGGGGGCGCTTGGCAGCTTGGTTCGGACTGCAGCCAGCAGCGTTTCCGAGCGAAAGCCTTCCGCTTGAGCGACAGATGAGCGACGCCCATCAGATTTGGTCCGACATCGCCCGGAAGCATCGTCTGGCAGAACCGGATCTCAACCGGCTCGCGTCTGCGTGGCACACCGATGGTGACCTCGGTCGGCCGATCGAGGTTGTCACCGACATGAGCAAGAGTCGTCGGCTGGGGTTCCTTGACTATCAGCCGACGGACGAAAGTTTCTTCGACCTGTTCACGACTCTGCGAGAGAAGCGGATCATACCGTGAGCGAGGCGGCTCGCTCGAGGCGTTCGAACCGAGCGCGACTTCGGCTTAGGGTCAAAAGCGTCGGTCTAGCGCTCCACTGCAAACTCCCGGTCTACCCCGCTGAACCGACATGGAGCGGCACCGCCTTAACGTAGCGATGGCCAGAAGCGTCGTTCGAACGTGAAAGCAAGGAGCGGCGCGCGCACCACATACAACGGGGGTTGCTGCTTGGAGAAAATGCAATGCGTGTTGTCTTGGGATTATGCCTTGTGATCGCGTCGTGTGCTTCTGCGAACGCCGCCCCAAGGTCGCATCACAACTCGCGACAAGCGATGACGCGTCCTGGCCAGGCTGGCACCCCGAGCTATATCACTCCACGCGGCGTGCACATCTATCGCGACGATTCCGTTCCGGGAGGTCTCCGGACCGATCACGACGATCCTCCTGCCTACGATGATCCATCCAAGTTTGGCGGCGGCTGATTGACGGAATCAGCGCGCGTCTGCTTTGGGTCAGACTGCGAAGAACTCAGGATGAGCAAATGCCGTCCGGATTACCCCTGAATGCGGACACCGCTCGGTGCAATTGGCATGTCGCGAAAGTCACACCAGCAGACGATGCTTGCCAGCTAACTAGCAAGTTACGCGGGCTCACCTGTTGGGCTGCCTGCGTTCCCTATGAGCAACGACCTCGAAGAGCAGGACGAAGGGTCCGATTATCGCAAAGCCGACGGTCCCGATATGAGGATCATCTGAACCACGGAGTATTACTTCGTTACTTCTCCAGTCTTGATCTTTCCCGAGGCTGGGAATTTTGGTGAGGCTCATAGCTCATCATCGTCGCCATTGTCATCCTGATCGTCTTCGTCCGAATCGACGACCATCGCTTCGATGTACTCACGACGGACAGCCCCCAGCTGTGCGGCCCGATGTCGGATCGGCCAGGAAAAACCACCATCCCCCGGTCTCCTTTCCATAGATGGCAATCGCGCTTCACTTGCGGTCTCAAAAGGCTGACCATCCACTTCCACGCGCGGGTCATTCCAAGTTGCGAGATATCTTTTTCTAAAGCGCCCATTCGCCTACCGTATTAACTGGGGCGGTACGCCCATGTTCGTGCCACGTTTTGAGCTGATGCTTGAAGCACGGCAGAAAAAACAAAAGCGTCGGAGGAAACCGTCATGACAACGAAGTTGGCAAGTGCCGTCTGTATTCTCTCGCTCGTACTCTGGGGCTCGGCCGCAACCGTTCATATTGCATCGGCGCAAGCCCAGTCCATCCCCGCGCCCCCGCTCGCCGGTCCGCCATCGCCGGAGCAAGTGCAGCCGTGGGGTCTGCCACCACCGCCGCCCGGCATCGGACCGGTTACTTTGTTTGCGGATATCCATGATCAACCCCAGGGCAAGTTTCTCGAGGGCGGGGCCTTCGACAAGGCAGGCAACTTCTGGTTTGTCGCGATTGGCAGCGGCTGGGTGTCCTACCTCACTCCAGACGCCAAGCTGGTCCCCGGGTTCAACTGCAACCCGAAAGGAGACCTCGGTCCCGCTTGCGAACCGCAGGGGACGCGCTGGCATGACGGCAAGCTTTACGTCACGACCCGCCACCTCGGCGTCCTGGTCTATGATCCGGAGACGAAGAAACTAAGCTCGCTCGTTTCCACGTTCCATAACGAACTCTTTAAGGGTCCAAATGACCTCGACTTCGACGCCGAGGGCAACCTGTATTTCACCGACCCATGGGGAACAGGACCAGGACCCGATGCGGCTGATCGGACCGGCGCGGTCTATCAATATTCCAAGGACGGGATTCTCCGGCGCATCATCACTACGGGCAGTTTTCCTAACGGCATAGCGGTTTCGCCGGATGACGGCACGCTGGCTGTTGCGGATTATGCGAGCAACCGGATGCTGTATTATTCGTTCCTGCGAGGGCCGAATCCCGCCTGCGCCGACTGCGCCAACGATCCCTCGCACACGACATTCTTCTTCGCCACGGCCGGAAGCTACAATCCCGGCAACGGTGGGCCTGACGGCATCCACTATGACGTGCATGGGAATCTCTGGGCGGCGTGCGGCATCGGCGGAGTCATCGAGTACGATCCGCGTGGCTTCATCATCGGTTACGTACCGTTGCCAAATGGTGATTCCTCGGCCACGAACTTTGCCTTTGGCGGCGAGAATAACCAATATATCTACATGGAAGGTGCCGTCAGCGGAACCGTCTACAAGTTCAAGGCGCCCTACCCCGGACTGATTGGGCCAGATGGCGTGCGGTTGGCGGCGCAACCATGACTTCGCCGCGAGGCTGCTACGGTGCACACCGCATCAGCCGCGCATCACCGCGTAGCCGCTGATTACCGCGATTTAATCTTCGTCCTCATCGTTCATTCACAGACGAACCTCTACACGTCCTGTGGAGATAACACTCAACGGGAGGAACTAGATGAAACTTAGAATCGCACTTCTCGCACTGGCCGCGCTAGGTGGCGCAGCTCTTTCGACCGGGACCGCTTCAGCAATGCCACTGGCCCCCTTGGGACAGTTCCAGTCTTCGAACGTCGAGAACGTCGCAGTGGTCTGCGGTCCGCGCGGTTGCCTCCGCACAAGGCCCGTGTATCGGCGCGGGGCCTACGTCGTCCGTCGCCCCTATGTACGTCGCAGCTATGGATACCATCGGAGCTATCGTCGGTACTAACTTGAAAGAGGGCTTCGGCCCTCTTTTTTCTTCCTGCTAACGTTTGGCCAAAATCTGCTTATCCATCGAGATCCAGATACTCGACGCATTGCTCGCCAATAAAGACCTGCTTCTTCGACGGTAGCCAACATGACTTTCATCGTGCGCTGGGCGTCAACGGGTTGCCATGCGTGCAGACCCCTATCTGTCACTTCCCCAGTCCGCCGTGCCTCACTAAGCGGACCTCAACGAAGTACGCCGCTACTTCGCTGAAGGGCCACAATCTGACCTGGGCAACCATCCCGGATATATCGGCTTTGGTTCTGCGTCAGGGAAGCAGCCGCTCTTCCTTCGCCTGCCTGAACCACTTCCGGAACATGTCTTCGGTGTCCATCATCTCGGTGAAGCCGGCGCGGTTGATCTTCACGGTCGAGACGATCGAGGGCGAACCGGATTCGGCGTGGCCGTAGCGCAAGCTGTAATCGGCGTATTGGAACGAGAGGCCGACGAATTCGGCCAGCTGAGGCGATACAAGGTCGTGCTTGCGCCGCAACGCATCCCAGGGGCCGACCCAGCTTGGAAACGCCTCGGCGAGCGACAGCGGGACCGGCTTGCCCGGCATCATCTCCAGTGCATCCGCCACAGCAGGCCAGATGTTCTCCCACGTGAAGACGTCGCCATTGGTCACGTTGAAGGCCTCGTTCCGCGCGGCCTTGGCCTCGCCCGACCAGGCGATGGTGCGGGCGAGGAGATCGACGTCGACCGCTTGCGCGACGCGCGCGGCGCCGCCGGGAAAATCGAGCGGCCTGCCTTGCTCGCGCAGCATCGCGGCGTAGACGCCGAGCGGCGGGATCAGGTCCATGGCGCCGCCCATGGCAAGGCCCACGATCAGGACCGGCCGCAGGATGCTCCAATGCCAACTCTTCCCCATTTGAAGTTCGCGCAAAAAGTTTTCCTGCGCCCAGTAGAAGTTGGGCTGCTCGTACATTTCGGAGCGGCCTTCGCGGGCCGGCACGGTCAAGGGGCGAACGTGGACGCCGTAGGCCTTGGTGCCCTGCAACAGGGCGACATGCTTGAGGCCGGGTGAGACCGGCTCGAGCGCAGCCATCAGATTGCGCAGCATCAGGTCGTTGGTCTTGATCTGCTGCGGATCGCGCCAGCCATCGACGAGTTGCGGCGCCTCGTAGAGCGCGGCGTAGATCAGATGGGTCGCGCCCTTGAGCTCGTCCGCGGCGCGGCGGCAATCGGCTGCGCTGGTGAGGTCGATCGGGACGTGGCGGGCGCCGCAGAGGTCGCGCGGCCTGCGCCGCGACAGCGCAACGACCTCGCAGGGGTCCGATGTGCCGAAGTGTCGCAACGCGGCGTTGCCGACGAGGCCGGTCGCTCCGGCGACCACGACCTTCTTGCCCGTCATGCGAGGCTCCCTGGTTTTTGCGCGACTAAATAGCAGATCGCTAAGGGGCCCGACTTGCGTCAGGCCGGCGTTCGCACCTGCGAGGCGCCGATGAGGCTTGATTCTCGCGAAGCGCCCGGTCATCCTCGCTCGCGGAACCGCAACGATCGGAATTCCACCAACGAGTGCCTCAAGGGCCTTTCGGAAACGCCACCAGGTCTCAACAGACACCGTCGAGCGTCGACGAAGACAAGACGACACCAAGATCGTTCCCTGGTCGAAGCATCGACTTAACGGAGGGAAACGCATGGAACGTCGTAAATTCCTGACGGCAGGCGGATTGGGCCTGGCCGCGAGTGCTGTTGCTGCGCCCGCGATCGCGCAATCCAATCCGGAGGTGAGATGGCGGCTCGCCGCGAGCTGGCCGAAATCGCTCGATACGCTGTACGGCGGCTGCGAATATTTTTGCAAGCGCGTCGCCGAGATCACCGACAACCGCTTTCAGATCCAGCCCTTTGCCGCCGGCGAGATCGTGCCGGGATTGCAAGTGCTCGACGCGGTGTCGAACGGCACCGTCGAGATGGGAAACACCGCGCTGTATTACTATTGGGGCAAGAATCCCGCCTTCACCTTCGGCACATCGCTGCCGTTCGGGCTCAATACGCGTCAGCATATCTCCTGGCTATTGTGGGCCGGCGGTCAGGACATGCTCAACGATCTCCTTAGGGAGCACAACGCCGTCGGCGTGCCGACCGGTTCGACCGGAGCTCAGATGGGCGGCTGGTTTCGCAAGGAGATCAA